>NZ_ALCA01000107.1 GCF_000278725.1 Actinomyces sp. ICM47
CGTCGAGGTGGTCTGCACTTTGAGCGCAGGACCCCCGGGACAGCCCTACGCCGCGAGTCCCGCGAGCGCTACGCCGCAGGCTCCACCGCCAACCACGCGTCGATGTCGGCCTTCCACGCCGCCTTGCGCGAGGCCGAGGCCAGCGACGCGTCGATAGAAGACCGCGCCAACGATGCCAGGGCCTCGTCGGACAGGCCGAATACGTCGCGGGCGACCTCGTACTGGGCGACCAGGCGCGAGCGGAAGAGCAGTGGGTCGTCGGCAGCCAGGGCAATGCGAGCCCCGGCCGACAGCAGCGTCGGTAGCGGCACCTGCGAAAAGTCCGTGTAGACGCCCAGGTGCACGTTCGACGTGGGGCAGACCTCCAGGGCGATGCCCGCGTCCACGACGGCGCGCAGCAACGCAGGGTCCTCGCTGGTGCGCACCCCGTGCCCGAGGCGCGCGGGTTCCAACGTGGACACGACCTCGCGCACGGAGGCCGGACCCAGGAGCTCGCCGCCGTGCGGGACACCCACGAGACCGGCGCGGCGCGCGATGCGGAACGCGGGAGCAAAAGAAGCCGTCGACCCCACGCGCTCGTCGTTCGACAGGCCAAAACCCACGACCTCGCCGGGGCCGTCGCCCGCGAATGACGCTGCTAGGCGTGCGAGAGTGCGCGCGTCCAGCGGGTGCTTCATACGTGATGCGGCGACGATGACGCCGATATCGACGCCGGTCTCGCGCGAGGCTGAGCGGGCCTCGTCGATGATGATCTCCAGGGCCGGGGTGATGCCGCCAACGTAGGGCGCGTAGCTGGTCGGGTCGGCCTGGATTTCCATGCGCACGGATCCTTCGGCAGCGTCGTCCTCGGCGGCCTCGCGAATGAGGCGGCGCATTGCGGCTTCGGAGCGCACGAGGTGGCGCGCGGAGTCGTAGGCTCGCTGGAAACGGAACCACCCGCGCCCGTCGGCTGGCATGGATGCGGCATCGATGTGCAGCAGGTGCGGGGGCAGGCGCACACCCTGGGCGCGCGCCATGTCGACCATGGTGGCGGGGCGCATGGCTCCCGTGAAGTGCAGGTGCAGGTGAGCTTTGGGCAGGGTCGTGAGATTTCGCCTGCCCGCAGGCGTGGGGCGCGGTGCCGTCAGGTTGGGGACAGCGGGTGCGTCCACGGCCTAGTGCTCCCCGAGCCAGATGATGATGTCGCGGATCAGGCCCGGCCCCTCGGGTTCGTTGAGCAGCTCGTGGTACGCGCCGTCCACGATGCGCAGATGCACGTCCGCGTCGGGGTGGGCACCGCGCGCGGCCCGCACGAAGTCGCGCGATCCGCGCAGGTCTGCCAGGAGGTCGCCGGAGCCGTGCATGACCAGGGTTGGCGTGGTGAGGCGGTCGGCGCGCCGCAGCACTTCGTCGCCCTGCAGGATCATGGTTGCGCCCGTCAGGATCGGCACGCCGCCCTTGTATGTGAGCGGATCCGCGTCGAAGTCGCGCTGGACCTGCGGGTCGCGTGACAGGGGAGAGACCTTCATCTCGGAGGCTCCCTTTGTCACGACGAGGCCGGGGCTGATTCGCGCGACCGGCAGGAGTTTGCGGGCGCGGGAGGGGGAGACGTGGGGGAGGGGGCGCAGCGCTGGCGCGGAGAGGACGGTGCCGCGCAGCCGCGTCGGGTCCAGGATCGTCGACGCGGCTGCGATGATGCCGCCCATTGAGTGTCCGAACAGGAACAGGTCGGGGGTGCGTGCGTGGGCGAGGGTCGTCCGGCGTGCATCACCAAAGTCGCGGATGAGAGTACCCACGTCCACGCGGGCGCGGGGACCCTCGGAGGTCCCGTGGCCCGCGTGGTCGTAGAATGCGACGTCGTATCCGGCGCGGGTGAGAGCGGAGCGCAGGTGGACATAGCGCCCGGAGTGCTCCGCGTACCCGTGAGAGAGGAGGACGGTCCCGAGGGGCGTCTCCTCATCTGTCCGTTCGAACGAGATATGCATCAGGCGAAGAGCTCCTGTACGCGGGTGATACCTTCGACGAGGTCGTCGTCGGACAGGGCGTAGGAGAAGCGCAGGAAGCCGGAGGGGCCGAAGGCCTCGCCGGGAACCGCCGCGACCTCGACCTCGTCGAGGATCAGGTCGGCGAGTTCGCCCGACGTGTTAGCGACGCGTCCGCGGATCTCGCGACCCAGTAGGCGCTCGACGGAGGGGTAAACGTAGAACGCGCCCTTGGGCGTGGGAACGTCGAAGCCGTCGATCTGGCGCAGCATGTTGACAATCGTGCGGCGGCGGCGGTCGAAGGCGACGCGCATCTCGTTCACCGCATCCAGGGAACCCGAGACGGCGGCGCGCGCGGCCTCCTGGGCGATGTTGTTGACGTTGGAGGTCAGGTGCGACTGGAAGGACAGGGCAGCCTTGATGACGTCGGAGGGGCCGATCATCCAGCCCACTCGCCAGCCAGTCATCGCGTAGGTCTTCGCTACGCCGTTGAGGATGACGGCCTGATTCGCGAGTTCGGGCACCAGCTTGACGATGTGCGCGCTCTGCGCGTTCTCATACAGCAGGTGCTCGTAGATTTCGTCGGAAATGACCCAGATGCCGTGTTCGAGCGCCCACTGGCCGATGGCGGTCAGCTCCTCGGGCGTGTAGACGCTGCCCGTCGGGTTCGACGGCGAGCACATGAGCAGCACCTTCGTGCGAGGGGTGCGCGCGGCCTCGAGCTGCTCGACGCTCACCTTGTAGTCCTGGTCGGCACCTGCGAATACCTCGACGGGGGTCGCGCCGGCGAGCTTGACGACCTCGGGGTAGGTGGTCCAGTAGGGGGTCGGCAGGATGGCTTCGTCGCCGGGACCCAGCAGTGCGGCGAAGGCCTGGAACACGGCCTGCTTACCGCCGTTGGTGACGACGATGTCGGCGGGGGAGACCTCGTAACCGGAGTCACGCAGGGTCTTGGCGGCGATGGCTTCGCGCAGCGCGGGCAGACCGGCTGCCGGCGTGTAGCGGTGCATCGCGGGGTTGCGCGCGGCCTTGACGGCGGCCTCGACAATGTAGTCGGGCGTGGCGAAATCGGGTTCGCCGGCGCCGAAGCCGATCACCGGGCGGCCGGCGGCCTTGAGGGCCTTGGCCTTCGCGTCCACGGCCAGGGTCGCGGACGGCGTGATGGCGTTGAAACGATCAGAGACACGGGTGCGAGGTGTATTGGTCACCCCTCCATGGTCCCACGTCATGCGCCTGAGCGGGTTGACACCCCTGTAAAGCGCGCGTGGGCTACCTCTCATTTACGAGGCCTGGGGCGGAATTTCGGGGATTGTGCGGACTGGGGGTGAAACTCGGTTGGACAAAGTCGCATCACATCCACTAATGTTTCTCAGGCAGGTTTTCCTGCGTAGGGCAGTGGCGCAATTGGTAGCGCACCGGTCTCCAAAACCGGCGGTTGTGGGTTCGAGTCCCGCCTGCCCTGCGGATAAGGCTTTCATTTTCGCAGGAGGATTCCCATGGCCACAGAAAAAGCCTCGGACGTCGAATCCTTGCGCCGAGACCGTACGAAGGCGAGCGCCACTCGCAAGCGCGATGCCGCCGTTAAGGATAAGGCTAAGAAACCCGGTTTCTTCGCAGGCATCTTCCTTTTCTTCAAGCAAGTCATCGACGAAATGAAGAAGGTGACCTACCCGACCGGATCGGAAACCTGGACATACTTCGTTGTTGTCGTTGTGTTTGTCGCCGCAATCATGCTTTTCGCTGGTCTCCTTGACTTCGGATTCGGTAAGCTAAGTGCATTGATCTTCGGCTGAGACCGACGAACCCGCCCGCAGAAACCTGCAGGCGGGTTTCTTTCACGGTCCGGCCCTATTCGCAGGAGGAGAAGTCGTGAGCGACGAACAGTACAGCGAGGACCGGGTCCTCGAGGAAACCCAGGAAAAGGTCGAGCGGGAGACCGCCGAAGCCCTGGCCGACGGAGCTGCTCAGGAAGTCGTCGACGAGGTGATCGAGGAGGTTGCCTCCGAGGAAGTCGCGTCCGAGGAAGTGGAAGAGGAAGAGGCTGCACCGGCCTCGCCCGAAGAGGAAGCGATCGCTAAGCTGCGCCGCAAGCTCTACATGTCCCCCGGCGACTGGTACGTCATCCACACCTACTCCGGCCACGAGCGCAAGGTGAAGGCAAACCTCGAGCAGCGCATCACCACGCAGAACATGGAAGACTACATCTTCGCCGTCGAGGTCCCGGATGAGTACGTCATGGAATACCGTGGCACCACGAAGAAGCGCGTGCGCCACGTGCGCATCCCCGGCTACGCGATCGTCTGCATGGACTTCAACGAGGCCTCGTACCGTGTCGTCAAGGAGACCCCCGCTGTCACCGGCTTCGTGGGCGACCAGCACAACCCCGTGCCGCTCTCGATCGACGAGGTTGTCATGCTCCTGACGCCCAATGTCCTCGAGGAAGCCGCCGAGGCCGCCAAGGATCAGCCCGCGCCCGTGCAGGCCGTCCAGACCCAGTTCGAGGTCGGCGAGATCGTTACCGTCACCGACGGCCCCTTCGAGACTATGTCGGCCACGATCTCCGAGATCATGCCCGAAACCCAGAAGCTCAAGGTGCTCGTCACCATCTTCGAGCGCGAAACCCCGCTCGAGCTCGGCTTCGACCAGGTGGAGAAGCTCGAGCAGTGATGTCACCCACCCGGACTTGGGGACAGGCCCGGGTTGGAGTTATCATGCATATTTGTGTGCGTTGGGTGCACTGTGCCCACTGAACCCCAGTAGGCCCGCCTCCGACGCGCCGCCCTGGTCGGCACCCGTCGGCCAGAACTTCAGTAGAAAGACCCGCATTCATGGCAAAGAAGAAGAAGGTCACCGGCCTGATCAAGCTTCAGATCGCAGCCGGTGCAGCCACCCCCGCACCCCCCGTCGGCCCCGCACTGGGCCAGCACGGCGTGAACATCGTCGAGTTCACCAAGGCGTACAACGCGGCCACCGAATCGCAGCGCGGAAACATCATCCCCGTTGAGATCACCGTCTACGAGGACCGTACCTTCACGTTCGTCCTCAAGACCCCGCCCGCCGCTGAGCTCATCAAGAAGGCTGCTGGCGTCCAGAAGGGTTCCGGCACCCCGAACACCGCCAAGGTTGGTTCGATCACCATGGCTCAGGCTCGTGAGATCGGCGAGGCCAAGATGGCCGACCTGAACGCCAACGACGCTGACGCCGCCGCCAAGATCATCGCCGGTACCGCCCGCTCCATGGGCATCACCGTCGAGGACTGACACCAACCAACCCCCCGTGGTAGGGCAGGCGCTGCCCGACACCCACGACTGCAAGGAGAAGAAGCAGAATGACCAAGCGCTCCAAGAGCTACCGCGCAGCGGCCGAGAAGGTCCACGCGGACGTGCTGTACACCCCCTTCGAGGCCATGAAGCTGGCCAAGGAGACCACCGTCACCAAGTTCGATTCGACCGTTGAGGTCGTCTTCCGACTCGGTGTCGACCCCCGCAAGGCGGACCAGATGGTCCGTGGCACCGTTTCCCTGCCGCACGGCACCGGCAAGACCGCCCGGGTCTTGGTCTTCGCCGTTGGTCCGCGCGCTCAGGAAGCGATCGACGCAGGTGCCGACGAGGTCGGCGGCGACGAGCTCATCGAGAAGGTTGCCAAGGGCTACACCGACTTCGATGTCGCCGTTGCGACCCCCGACCTCATGGGCAAGGTTGGCCGCCTGGGCCGCGTCCTCGGCCCCCGTGGCCTCATGCCGAACCCCAAGACGGGCACCGTGACCATGGATGTCGCGAAGGCCATCAAGGAGATCAAGGGCGGTCGTATCGAGTTCCGCGTCGACAAGCACGCCAACCTGGCGTTCATCGTCGGCAAGGCTTCCTTCACTGCCGAGCAGCTGACTGAGAACTACGCCGCCGTCCTGGATGAGGTGCTGCGTCTCAAGCCGACCTCCGCCAAGGGCCGCTACCTGATCAAGGGTTCCGTCGCGACGACGATGGGTCCCGGCATCCCGCTGGATGTCACCAAGGTCAAGGACCTGCTCGAGAAGTGAGCCTCGCTCGCTGATTAAGC
>NZ_ALCA01000108.1 GCF_000278725.1 Actinomyces sp. ICM47
ATGCCCGCGTGGGGGAGCGGCCCCGATTGGGGTTCCGCGAGTCCTGCGCCTCGTTCGTCCGAGGCCTCTCAGGAACCCGCGCAGCACGCGCCGGGGGAGCGACTCTCAGGGGGGCGCGGCGAGCGCCCCGTAGGTGATCGAGCTGAGCACCCCGCGAACGAGCGGTCCGCTCGCGAGCGCGGCGAGCGGTCCTCAAGCGACCAGCACGAGTGGGGTCGCAGCGAGCGCTACGATCAGCAGGGTGGCGCACGCCAGGGCGAACGCGCTCCGGCGCAGCATTCGGGCGGCCAGGCGACGCGCCAGCAGGGCCGTCCTGAGGTCCCCGAAGGCCGCGAGGCCCCCGCGCAGCGCCCCGCCCAGCCGCGACCCGACGCGCGCAGTCACGAACCGGTGCGCCGGGAAGCTCACGACCAGGAGCGAGCGCACCGCGACACTTCGGCCTCCCTGACCCCCGGAGGCCGCGAGGCCGACATGCTGCGCGGACGATGGAACGAGGTCGTCGAACGACTGTCCTCGATCAGCCGCGTCACCTGGTCGATGGTCGGCGGCAACGCGCAGCTCGGAGCCGTGGATGGCTCCGCCGTGGTGCTGCTATTTCCCGTCGAGGCCATGGTTAACGCATTCTCGCGCGGCTCCCGCGCTGCTGACGTCGAGAAGGCCGTCCGCGAGGTCACCGGTCTGACCGTTACCGTGTCCGCGCAGGTGGGGCAGGCCTCGGGTGGCCCGGCAACGACGGGTCCGTCGGCGCAGGCATCGCGCTCGGGCGGTCAACCGCGTCAGCCCCAGCGCGGAGGATGGGTCTCGGAGCCGCCCCCTTTTGACGAGGCCGCCGCGCAGGCGGCATACCACGAGGACCCCGCGCCCGACAATGACGGCGGGTGGCCCGAACCCGCGCGAGCACCCGAACCTGCTCGCACGCACGAGCGCACGCCGGAACGTGCGCCGGAACGCACGCCGGAGGAGTCGGCCTGGCCGGCGACCGCGGCGGTGATCCCCCTGCGCCGAGAGACACCGCGCGCAGAAGAACAACACTGGCAGGACGCGCCCGACACGTTTGGTGAACCCGCCTCGTACGAGAGCGCGTCAACGCACGAGAAGCCTGCTGCGCCCGAGCGACCAGCGTTGCCCGAGAGAGCCGCCCGAGCCCTCGCCCAGGCGAGTGCGAAGGCCCCCACCCGCGACGAACACCCGAGTGCCACGACGACAGCACCGGTCGCGCCACGCAAGCACTCCTTCACGGTCTTCACCTACCCTGGCGACCCGGACCCCGCTGACGAAGCGTCGGTCGCACCCGCGCAGGCTGACAGCGCGGCCCCGGCCTCGTCCCCCGTCTTTGACGATGCGCCCATCGAGTCCGCTGCCTACGCGTCGGCCACGCCGACGGGGTGGGGCGACCCGGCTGCGACCCCCGGAGGCGCGCCCGTCTCCTTCGACGACGGCGCGGATCAGTGGACGCCGCCGGAGGAACCGACGCACAGCGCTACCCCGACCTCGCAAGACACTGCCCAACAGGAGGTATCCCCGCAGGAATGGGCGGCGCAGGGAGCCGACGCGTCAGGGTGGGCGTCGCAGGACTGGTCACCGCAGGCCCCGCAGGAACCCGCTGAGCAGGCCGCTGCCCCGCAGCCCCCCTCGTGGCTGGCAGCCGCGCCCGAGCCGATGCGCCCGGCTGCCCCGGATTCTCAGGTTGCCGACGCCGACGTGCCCGCCCAAGCGAGTCCCGGTAACCCCCTCACCGGCCGCGCCGCCGCCGAGGCCGCCCTGCGCGAGAAGGCCCAGTGCGAAGCCACCGTCGCCTCGACCCGCACTCACGCGGCCGACGACGACAGCGCCAGCATCGACGACGAAAACATTGAACACTCGCAGACGATCGGCCTGGCTGCGGTCCTGGAGATCCTCGGCGGACGGGTCATCGAAGAGAAGATGACCGAGGGAGGATACTGACATGTACGACGGTGCCCTGGCCGACCTCATCGACCAGTTCGGACAACTGCCCGGCATCGGCCCGAAGTCCGCGCAGCGCATGGCCATGCACGTCCTGGACGCGGAGCCCGATGAGGTCGCGCGCCTCGTTGACGCGATCAACGCCGTGCGCGGGCGCGTGCGCCACTGCGACATATGCGGCAATCTCACGGAAGAGGACCAGTGCTCCATCTGCCGCGACGCGCGCCGCGACCCCAGCGCGATCTGCGTCGTCCAGGAACCGAAGGACATCCAGGCGATCGAGGGAGCACGCGTCTTCCGCGGGCGCTACCACGTCCTCGGAGGCGTCATCGACCCGATCCACGGGGTGGGGCCGGACCAGCTGAACATCGCCTCGCTCATGAGCCGCCTCGCCGACGGGACGGTCACCGAGGTCATCCTGGCGACCAACCCGAACGTCGAGGGCGAGGCGACGGCCGCCTACCTCGCGCGCATGCTCTCCACGATGGGCGTCGAGACCTCGCGCCTGGCGATGGGCCTGCCCATGGGCGGCGACCTGGAGTACGCGGACTCGGTGACGCTGGGCCGCGCGCTTGAGGGGCGTCGCCGCCTCTGATCCGTTGTCGACGAGGCCGGAGCTGCCTCACGCTCACGCTGCGCGCAGGGGGGAGCAGTCTCCCGGGCGACGGAGCGCAGCGCAGCGATGCCCGTGACCTGCCCTGTTTGTCGCCTCCCAGGCCGTGTGTTCTGCTCACGGTGACGCACGTGTGACACAATCGTAGGTACCGCGCTGCGAGAAGACGAGGAGGCCATGATGGTGACCCAGGCGAATGGCGGGGTGCCCCGTGTGCTCGTTGTTGACGACGAGGCGATGCTGGCGGACTTGCTCGCGCAGGCCCTGCGGCACGAGGGTTGGGAGACGGCCACGGCTAAGGACGGGCTGGATGCGCTGGCGAAGGCGTCGAGCTTCCACCCGGACATCGTGATCCTGGACGTACAGATGCCGCGCATGGACGGACTGGAGACGCTGGCGCGTCTGCGCGCTCGTGATCCGGAGCTGCCGGTCCTCTTCCTCACTGCGCGTGACGCGGTCGCTGATCGCGTGCAGGGGTTGCGCGCTGGCGCGGACGACTACGTGACGAAGCCCTTCGACTTGGACGAGGTGGCTGCCCGCGTGGAGGCCCTGCTGCGCCGCGCGGGACGCACCCAGCAGACGGTGTCAGCGGTGCTGCAGGTCGCGGACTTGACCCTGGATGTGGACTCCCATGACGTGCGTCGCGGCGGGGAAGAGATCACGTTAACGAACACTGAGTTCGAATTGCTCCGGTATCTGATGGAAAACGTTGGAATTCTCCTATCGAAGCAGAAGATCCTGGATGCCGTGTGGAGCTACGACTTCGGCGGCCAGGTGAACGTCGTCGAACTCTACATCTCCTACCTGCGTAAGAAGATTGACGCGGATCGCCCGGCCCTCATTCGCACGGTTCGAGGTGCCGGCTACATCCTGCGGGAACCCCAGTGACGAGGCGTCCTTCCTTGGCCGGGCGGCTGTCGCGCGCGCTCGCCGCGTGCGTTGCGCTCGCGCTCATTGTCATGGTGGTGGCGTCCACGCTGGTCATGCGCTCCTGGATGCTGGCCAATATGGACTCCGAACTGCATCGTCTCTCGCAGCGCGCCGGTGAGCGCCTGGACGTCGAGGATGCGCCGGACGACGAGGTGGATACGGACGATGATTCCAACGAGGAATCCGACGACGATTCCGACGACGATTCCGACGATGACGGTGCCCGCACGACCCTGCAGTCGAGCGGCCGCGCTCCTCGTCCCGGCGGGCCGCTAGTTCCTGGTGGGCCTAAGGGACACGGGTTCGGCGGCGCCGGCATCGCCGAGGGCACCCTTCAGTACGTGAGCGAGGACGGCGAGGCGGCCGGCGCGGTCGTTTCGAACTTTTCGGTGACCTACCTGAATGCGCCGGCTCTGGCGATTCTGGCTGCTGTCCCCGCGGATGGGGGTATGCACACCGTGCGCCTGAAGGGAATGGGAACGTTCCGTGTGACCGCGCGCGTGGTCGAGGGGAAGACCGTGCTCGTCGGCATCCCGATGGACAGCATTGATGATGTGGTCTTGATGCTCGTCGGGGTTGAGATAGGTCTGTCCCTCGTCGTCGCGATTGCGGCTGGGTTCGCAGGGCGCGCGTGGGTGCGCCGCGAGCTGCGCCCGCTCGGCGTCGTGCGTGCGGCGGCTGCGGATATCGCGAGCCGTGACCTCGCCGATGAATCGGGAAACTTGACGCGGGTCGGCGAGGAAACGACCGCCGGCCCCGTCGAGGTCGCGGATGTCGCGGGTGCCCTCAACTCGATGATCGACGCCGTCGAGGACGGTATGGAACGCCGCGCCCGCAGCGAGGCGAAGGTCCGTCAGTTTGTCGCCGACGCCTCGCATGAGTTGCGTACGCCGCTCGCGTCGGTTCAGGGATACGCGCAGCTCGCGCGCCGCGATATTGGCGAGGCTTCCCGCACTCAGGCGCTCGAGCGCATCTCTTCGGAGGGGGCGCGCATGGCCTCCCTCGTGGAGGAGATGCTGACGCTCGCTCGACTGGACGGCAACCGAGCTCTCACGTGTGATCGCGTCGACGTCATCCCCGTGATTCTGGACGCTCTGTCCGACGCGCACGTGGTCGCCCCCGACCATGCGTGGGAGCTCGGGGAAGCTGTGGATGCCCCAGTCCTCGGCGACGAGTCCGCCCTGCGTCAGATCCTCACGAACCTCCTGGCCAACGCTCGTGTCCACACGCCCGCGGGCACGCGCGTCGTCGTCTCTGTCCTCCGGAGCAGGGACGAGGCCGTGGCCGCCTCCGCTGCTCCCCGCGGTCCCGCGAAGGGAGGGGGGAGTGCGACGGGTGCCCAGGCCTCGTCGATGATCACGATCCGTGTGGCCGATGACGGGCCCGGCATCCCGGCTGACATTCGCGACCGTGTGTTCGACCGTTTCGTGCGCGGTGACTCCTCGCGCACGCGCGACGGGCGCGGCTCGTCGGGTTTGGGCATGTCGATTGTCGAGTCCTTGGCGCGCGCCATGGGCGGGTCGGTGCGGCTGGTTGACAGCGAGAAGGGAACTGTCATCGACGTGACACTGCCCGCGGCGTAAAGTGAGCACGAGTGGGTGTGTACCGCCCGGCGTGCCCCGGCCTCGTGCCGCTTTCTGAGGTCCCGCGAGACGGAATCGGACCACCTGACTGGCCCCGACCTCGTCCATTGTGTGTCCCCGCTCGCAGTCGCGCGTTCAATGTCACCCCCGTTTACCCGTTCATATACCGGAAGTTCCCAGCGGGAACGCGCGAGCACCGTAGGATTGACACGGTGGCGTGCGCCACCCGAATACGTGCAGACCTGCATATACCGACAGAAATGAGGGTCCAGTGGCACTGATCGTGCAAAAGTACGGCGGTTCTTCCGTCGCCGACACCGAAGCCATAAAGCGCGTCGCCCAGCGCATCGTGGACACGCACAACGCGGGACACCGCGTCGTCGTGGTCGTATCGGCCATGGGCGACACGACGGACGACCTACTCGACTCGGCGGCCGCCCTCACGGACAACCCGCCCGAGCGTGAAATGGACATCCTCCTGTCCGCAGGCGAGCGCATCTCCATGGCGCTGCTGGCCATGGCCGTCAACGAACTAGGCGTCGAGGCCCGCGCCTACACCGGCGCGCAGGCCGGCATTAAGACCGACAGCCACTTCGGTGCCGCCCAGATTATCGGCATGGTCCCCGAGCGTGTCGCCCGCGCCGTCAAAGACGGCCAGGTCGCCATCGTCGCCGGATTCCAAGGCATCTCCAAGGACGACGACGTGACAACGCTCGGCCGCGGCGGCTCCGACACAACCGCCGTCGCCCTCGCCGCAGCCCTCCACGCCGACGTGTGCGAAATCTACACGGACGTCGACGGCCTCTTCTCCGCCGACCCGCGCATCGTCCCCAAGGCCCACCGCCTGCGCACCCTCACCCAGGAAGAAACCCTGGAAATGGCCGCTCACGGTGCCAAGATCCTCCACCTGCGGGCCGTCGAATTCGCCCGCCGCTACGGGGTCCCCCTCCACGTGCGCTCCTCGTTCTCCGAAAAGAACGGCACCTGGATCTCCGACGCCCCCGCAAACCCCGAACTCAAGGGCCTCGTGCCCGACGCCGCCCTGAAGTCCCCAGAGGAAAACGCCATGGAAAAGCCCGTCATCTCCGGCATCGCTCACGACCGCTCGCAGGACAAGATCACCGTCACCGACGTGCCGAACAGCCCCGGCGTCGCCGCCCGCGTCTTCGCCGTCGTCGCCGAGGTCGGCGCCAACATCGACATGATCGTCCAGAACCTGCCGATCTCTGACCCCACGAAGGCCAACATCACCTTCACCCTGCCCGAAGGCGACGCGCAGAAGGCCCTCGATGCCCTCGAGGCCCACCGCGACGAAATCGGCTTCAACGAGCTGCGCTACAACCCCAACATCGGCAAGCTCAGCCTCGTCGGCGTCGGCATGCGCACCAACCCCGGCGTCTCCGCGCGCCTCTTCTCCGCCCTGTCCGACGCGGGCATCAACATCGACCTGATCTCCACCTCCGAGATTCGCATCTCCGTCGTCACCCGCCTCGACGACCTCGACCGCGCCGTGAAGGCAGTCCACACCGCCTTCGGCCTCGACGCCTCCGAAACCGAGGCCGTCGTCTACGGCGGCACCGGCCGCTGATCGTTCAACGACGAGGCCCGGGCCGGCCACGCAGTTTCTGCGCGGTTCCGGCGCTCCCAGTGAGCATGGTCGGCCTCGTCCCCATAGATTTCACCCAGCGTTCGCCCCGTCGTATGGGCGCGCGCACCAACACAAGGAGAACACCATGAGTGGTTTCAATGTTGCCGTCGTCGGTGCCACCGGCCAGGTCGGCCGAGTCATGCGCACCCTGCTGGAGGAGCGAGGTTTCCCGGTCGAGACGATTCGTTTCTTCTCGTCCGCTCGCTCGGCGGGCACGACCCTGCCATGGAAGGGACAGGACATCGTCGTCGAAGATGTGGCGACCGCCGACTACTCGGGCATTGACATCGCCGTGTTCTCCGCGGGTGCCACCGCCTCGCGCGAGTACGCCCCCAAGTTCGCGGCCGCCGGCGCGGTCGTCGTCGACAACTCCTCCGCGTGGCGCAAGGACCCCGAGGTACCGCTCGTCGTCTCCGAGGTCAACCCCGACGACGTCGACAACCGCCCCAAGGGCATCATCGCGAACCCCAACTGCACGACCATGGCCGCCATGCCCGTCCTCAAGCCCCTCGTCGAGGCCGTCGGCGGCATCAAGCGCCTCTTCGTGTCCTCCTACCAGGCCGTCTCCGGGTCGGGCCGCGCCGGCGTCGCCGAGCTGACCAGCCAGATCGAAGCCGGCGTCAAGCAAGACCTTCCGGCCCTCGCCCTCGACGGCCGCGCCGTCACCCTGCCCGAACCAGGCGTGTACGTTGCACCCATCGCCTTCGACGTCGTGCCGCTCGCCGGCTCCATCGTCGACGACGGAAGCGAGGAAACCGACGAGGAGCAGAAGCTGCGCAACGAGTCGCGCCGCATCCTGCACACCCCCGACCTGGCCGTGTCCGGCACCTGCGTGCGCGTCCCCGTCTACACGGGCCACACCCTGACCATCCACGCCGAGTTCGCCGGTGATATCACGCCCGACCAGGCACGCGCCCTGCTGGCTGACGCCCCCGGCGTGCGCGTCGTCGACGTCCCCACCCCGCTCGAGGCCGCCGGCCGCGACGAAGTCCTCGTGGGCCGCATCCGCCAGGATCAGGCGGTTGACGGCAAGCGCGGCCTCATCCTGGTCGTCTCCGGCGACAACCTGCGCAAGGGCGCTGCCCTCAACGCGGTCCAGGTCGCCGAGGTCGTGGCTGCGCGACTGCGCTGAATGCTCGACCTCTCGACGGTGTCGAGTACGAACTAGTTGCGTGAACGCGCGGCGGCCCTGACGGGCTGCCGTGCGTTTGCGTTGCGTGGCTGCTTGTGGTGACGCTGGTGTTGCGGGCGCCGTCGGGTCCGGCCGCCCGCGAGATCGCCGCACGCGAGCTTCGCTCGGAGCGGTCGATCTCGAAGCCCGCCCGTGCCCTCCGGACCCTCCGGCGCCCTCCACAACAGTGGCGCATGGTGGCTGATCGGTGGCTGGGCGCGTCGTCTCAAAGCCCGGCCAGGCCCTGCCGCTGCCCTCCGGCACCCTCCACACCGGCGGCGTCGTTGCACCCTTGCCTGCGTGCGCGGATAGGTTGTTACTTCACGGATAGGTTATGAGCATCCGGATAGCTTATTAACCTATCCACATCGTCATAACCTATCCGCGTGGCGGTAACCTATCCGCATCCGCATCCGCATCCGCCGCGGGGCATAACAAAACCGCCCGGCGCGCGGCCAGGCGGAAAACGGAGCGGGCGACGGGAATCGAACCCGCCTCTGAAGCTTGGGAAGCTTCCATTCTACCGATGAACTACGCCCGCAATTCATCGTCCCGAAGGAATCGACCTGTCGATCATAGCGTCACGATGGACGGGCACGCAACCGGCGTCTCGCACACAGTGCTGCGCTCGCGACGCTGTGGGTTGCGCGATGGCGGTTGTCGCGCTGCTCTCGGCAACAAGGCCGCATCCGCCCATGCGCGCACGCCGATCCAGCGCGGAGACGGCAGCGCTCACCGCTCCTGCCGCAGCTCACGCCTCGCGGTCCGCTCCGAGACGCTTCCGGTTCTGTTGCGTGTGTCGACCGCGGATACACTGAGGATCGCTTGACCGATTGGAGGACCCATGCCTCGTCCCGTGGTGGCCGCAGCCATCGTCGATTCCCTGGAGCACCCGACCGTGCTGCTCGCGTGCTCGCGCGCGTACCCGCAGGAGCTACGCGGCCAGTTCGAGCTGCCCGGCGGCAAGATCGAAGAAGGTGAGGACGCGGCGGCGGCGCTCGAGCGTGAGATTGCGGAGGAACTCGGCGCGCACCTGCGGGTGGGGGAGCGCGTCTGCCCGGACGGCGGCCTGTGGTGGCCGGTTCTGGGTGGGCGGGTCATGGGCGTGTGGCTCGCGGAGGTTGCGCCCAGTTCGCCGACTCCGCGCGCTGGTACCTCGCACCTGGAGGCGTGCTGGGTGCCGATCTCCGAGTTGGGGGACCTGCCCTGGATCGTCGCGGACCTTCCTATTGTCGAGGCCGTGGCTGCGCGCTGCAGCCGGTGACACGTCGCGCGTCGGCGGGGAGTGGGTGGCCGACGTGAGTGCGCGTGAGCTGTGTTGGGTGCGCTGAGAGGGCGAGTGATAAAGCGTGCGTTGCTTCCGCGGCGTGGGAATGGTGCCCGCCACCATTTGACGACACATGGGGACCGGATGTCAGAATAAGCGCATGCCGAAGATTATTGGCGAGTCCCTCGCCTCCCACCGCGAGCTGACGCGCACCCGCCTGTTCGATGCGCTCGGGTCTCTCATGGCCGAGCAGGCCTTCGAATCCATCACGATGAGTCAGATTGCTGAGCGCGCCGGCGTGGGTCGCACGGCGGTGTACAACCACTTCGCGGACAAGGAAGTGCTGTTGCTCGCCTACATGCGCCAGGTCACCGAGGAGTTCACGCGGGTGCTCACCGCGCGCCTCGAGGCCGAGCCTGACCCGCTCATGCGCCTGCGCCTCTACATTCGCGCGCATCTGCAGATGATCAGCCGCTACCACGTGAAGGCTGGCATGGGCCTGCGTCGGCAGATGTCGGGTCGGGGTGCCTCGCACCTGCACGATCACGCGGGTATGGTGGGCGAGGTCCTCATTGAGATCCTCGACGAGGCCATGGAGCGTCACTTGATCGCGCAGCAGAATACGCTGGGCGCGGTTCATCTCATTCATGCGACGCTGGCGGGTCAGCGCCTCCCGGCGGATGCGGCGCACCGTGAGTCGGCGCTGGCGCTGGTGGAGACCTTTATTTTGCGAGGCCTGGGTGCCTCCGAGGAGAACGTGCGTCACGTCACCGCTTCGCCTCTCCCCTCCGGGGAATAGTGGGCGCGCCGCGTCCGTTGATTCAGACAGAACACAGGGGTCGTCCGGCCCCAACTGACCTGCCGACCAGAGTGTCGGCGACACAAGGAGAAACATGGCTACCGTTACTCTGACGCAGGAGAACTTCGAGCAGACTGTGTCCGCCGGCGGCATCGTCCTGGTTGATTTCTGGGCGACCTGGTGCGGCCCGTGCCGCCAGTTTGGCCCCGTTTTCGAGGAGGCCTCCGAGAAGCATCCGGACGTCGTGTTCGGCAAGATCGACACGGATGATCAGCAGCAGCTTGCGATGGCCGCTCAGATCACGTCTATCCCGACGCTGATGGCTTTCCGCGATGGCATCGCGGTGTTCCGCCAGTCGGGTGCGCTTCCGCTGTCCGCCCTGGAGGACCTGATCTCCCAGATTCAGAACCTGGACATGGATGACGTTCGCGCGAAGATCGCCGAGGCCGACAAGGCTGAGTGACCGCGTCCCAGCAGACGTCGATGGGTCCCGAGGCGTGAACCTTGGGACCCATTTTTACATGCTGCTACCATAGAAGCTGGAAGAGCAATCAGAGTGCTGATGATGTGTGTGATCATCGCATCTCCTTTCTTCCGGCCAGCCCCCCAGTCTTCCCTGGGGGGCATTAGCATCTGCAGGTTGTCTCCCCTGAGACGCAGGACGGTCGGTGTCAGGCGCTCGCCGGGCGGCGGGTGATGAACTCGCGGTCGGCGTGGACGCCGACCATGAAGGAGTACTCGCCGACGATCTCGAAGCCGTGGCGCGCGTAGAAGCGCTGCGCCCCGTAGTTTTCGCTCCACACGCCGATCCAGAGGGTGCGCGGCCCGTCGCGTTCGAGCCACTCCAGCGCGGTGCGCAGCAGGAGGGTTCCGCGGCCGCCGCCCTGGTATCTGCGCAGAATGTAGAGGCGCTGGACCTCACCGTCGCCGGGTGCGACGTCGGGGTGGGGCAGATGTGCGGGGCAGGCGGTCACGTAGCCGATGAGTTTGTCGGGGAACGAGGCCGGGGCTTCCTCCCCGAAACAGGGGGCGCTGGGGTGCTCGCCTGGGATATGAACGGTGGGGCCGGTGGAGGAAACGAGATCGCCGGGCGTGCAGGAGGCCTCGTCCGGTGACGGCGAGCCACCGACTGCGTCCTCGAAGAGGAGCCAGGTCGCGCGCTGAGGATCTTGAAGTTCGGAGCGTAGGACGGCGGGGGAGTAGGCTTGGTCGAGAAAGACAGTTAAATCGCCCGGCGCGTAGAGGTGCCCGAAGGTCTGGGTGAAGCACTCGCGGGCGAGCGCGGATAGCGCGTCGGCGTCGGCGGGTGTGGCGCGGCGGATCATGGCATCCTCTCGGTCGATGTTCCCTCATCGTAGGCAGAGCTGGGGCGATGCGCCGGGTGGCCCCCAGCGCACAGCGGGGAGCAACCTGAGAATGAGTATCAACCATTGCTCTGGCTGTGATGTGCACCTTACAATAAGGCGATTAACGAACATTAAAGGAGACGGACGTGGCACGTAAGACCCGCACCGCGCAGGTGCTCAATATTGTCAAGGCACTCGCGTGGGTCATCATCGCGGTGTCCCTGGTCAAGTTCGCGTTTTTCCCCGCCGCGCAGGAGGAACAGACGGGCGACGGCATGGACCCGGGTGGAACCTTCGGGCAGATGACGATTTCTGTGGGCCGCGCGGACATTACGAACACTGTGAGCGTGACGGGCACGATCCAGGCGGATGAGCCGGTGAATGCTCGCGCGACGCTTGACGGCGAGGTCGTGCGCGTCTATGTCAAAGACGGCGACACAGTCGCCAAGGGTGATGCCCTCATCCAGATCCGCAAGGAAATCCCGGGCGAAACCCGCCAAGTCACCGATAAGGACGGCGACGTCACCATGGAGACCGGGAAGCCTACCTTCAAATACGAGACGGTCGCCGCCCCCGGCGACGGCAAGGTGTCCACGAGCGTCCTGGTGGGACAGCAGTTCGCGATTGGCGACACGGTTGCCTCGGTCGCCCCCTCCACGTTCTCGGCCGTCGCCGCCCTGAGCGCCGACCAGATGTACCGCCTCCAGGAGGCACCCTCCACCGCGACCGTCACCATCAAGAACGGCCCGGCCCCCTTCGAGTGCACAGACGTCACGCTTGTCAGCCCCACGAGCAAGACGCAGGACACGAAAAACTCGGGTGCCTCCGAGAACTCGGCTGCGGCCTCGACGGACCTGAAGGCCCGCTGCGCGATTCCCTCCGATCAGACCGTGTTCGCGGGCCTGCAGGTGAGCCTCGAGATGACGACGGGATCGGCGACGGATGTGCTCGCTGTGCCGGTCTCCGCGGTTGAGGGTCGCTACCAGACCGGCACCGTCTACCTGCCGACCTCCGACCCGGCCAACCCGGAGAAGCGTTCGGTCACCCTGGGCTTGACCGACGGAAAGATGGTCGAGGTCAAGGAGGGACTCGAGGAAGGCGAGGAAATCCTCGAATTCACCCCGACTGCGACGAAGGATAACCAGGACGACCCCTACGGCTCGGGTGACACGGGCGGCGGGGCCATGGATGGGGCCGCTGACGCATCCGACGGGACGAGCGCGCGATGAGCCTCGTGCACCTGCGGGACGTGACCCGCACGGTCACCCTGCCTGACGGCGAGGACCTGCACATCCTGCGCGGCGTCAACCTGGACGTCGCGGCGGGCGAGCACGTGTCCATCGTGGGCCGCTCGGGTACCGGCAAATCGACGATGCTCAACATCATTGGCCTGCTGGATGCTCCCACGTCAGGCACCTACGAGCTGGACGGCGTGGATACGACGCGCCTGGGCGAGGGGCGTCGCGCTCGCATGCGCGGCGAGGACTTCGGCTTCGTCTTCCAGCAATTTAACATTTTCGCCGCCCGTACGGCCGCCGAAAACGTCGAGGTGCCCCTCCTGTATGCCTCCGGCGCGCAACTGCTGTGCAGGCGCTCAATTGCCCTCGACATGCTTGAACGTGTGGGCCTGGCGGATCGCGCCGACTCGCACCCGGGGGAGATGAGCGGAGGCGAACAGCAGCGCATCGCGATCGCCCGTGCCCTCGTGCGCCGCCCGCGCGTGATCCTCGCCGACGAGCCGACGGGCGCGCTCGACCCGGACACGGGCCGAGCGGTCATGACCCTCCTGGAGGAAGTCGCCCGCGAATCCGACTCAGCGCTCATCGTCATCACGCATGACATGGCGGTCGCCGCCCGCGCCTCGCGCGCCTACGAACTCTACGACGGCGTCCTCCACGAGGTCACGGACCCTGGAACCCTGACGCAGCGCGCGGAGGCGGGGAACTCCAGTGTCGACAACACCGGGACCGGTGGAAGCGCCGGGATCCCCGGGAACCCCTGGGACGAGGCCTCCGCCGCCTCCGCTGGTCCGCAACCCCCGCCGCCTCCCGCGCAGGTTCCGGCACCGCCGTCGGGGGGATCACCTGACGATACGGGTGTGACGGCACGTCAGACGATGAGAGCCGTCCGTAGGGCAGCGGCTCGACAAAGGGAGAGTGAGCAGTGAACGCACTGAGCCAGATCGTGGGCGCCCTCATCGAAGCGTGGGGCGAGGTGAAAGTCCAGAAAGCCCGCGTGGTCCTCTCCCTCGTGGGAGTAGTCGCTGCAGTGGCCGCCATGACGGTCGTTATCGCTCTGGGCGACCTGATCCTGCAATCCTCGCGTGAATTGGCCGAACTCTACGAGGGACGCTCGGTGACACTGCGCCTCGCGCCGGAAAAATCATCAGCAAGCCAAGGAGGACCCTCGAACGAGGCCCCCGCCCAGGAAACCGGAACCGGTGAAGGGACCCAGGCCTCGTCAACCGTCGCGCGACCCGACGAGAAGGATCCGGTGAGCGACGCGATGGCGACGCTCGCGGGCCACCACGACATCCACTACTGGTCGCGCCTGTCCAGCTCGGGCGGCGAGATCGTCGAGGTCTGCCAGGCGCGCAGCACCGGATTATTCCGCGGCTACCCGGTGGTGCAAACACAGGACATGTTCAACGACGTCACGATTCAGGCCGTCGACCCCTCCTTTGAGGTGATTTTCCGGACCCGCATGCTCGCCGGACGCTGGGTGACCGACAGCGACGCGGACCAGCGCCTGACCCCCGTCGTCATCTCCGAGGTCCTGTGGGATCAGCTGGGCCGCGCACCCATCGACCAGGTCCCCATCGTCCTGCACACCACCGACGGCACCGCGCTGCGCGTCGTCGGCGTCACGAAAGCGAAGAGCCGCTTCGACATGCCGACCCTCTACGTGCACTACGACGCGGCGCGCGCCGCCCTGCCGCAGATGGGGCAGCCCACAATGATCGCGTGGGTCAGCCCCGAGGACGCCGAGGAGGCGCGCACGGTGCTGCCGCAAGCCCTAGCCTCGATCCTCGGTGACGGATGGCACGTGAGCGTCACCGGCGGCGAACACCAGGACACGGGCGAAGAACAGCTGGGGACAATCTCCCGCGTCATCATGATTATCGGTGGCATCATCATCTTCCTCGGCGCGCTCGGCCTGCTCAACGTCGCCATCGTGACCGTACGTCAGCGCGTGCGCGAAATCGGTATTCGCCGCGCTGTCGGTGCCTCCGCCGCTCGCGTCTTCTTCGCCGTCTTCATGGAGTCGGTGGTCGCAACCTTCGTCGCCGGCGTCATCGGCGTGGGGATCGCGGTCGTCGTCGTACGCTTCTTGCCACTCGAAACAATAGGAATCGCGCTCAGCGAGACACCGGCGTTCCCAGCCGGCGCAGCCGTCGCGGGCGTCGCCATCTCCACGAGTATCGGCGCTCTATGCGGCATCATCCCGGCGCTCGCGGCCGTGCGTATCAAGCCGATTGACGCGATCCGCTACTGAGGGTTCAGTGACGAGGCCGTGGCTTCCTCGCCGGGGCGGCGCGCGTTCGCGGTGGGGAGTCGGCCTCGTGCCAGAATCAGCGGGGCAGCGTCACGCGCTTCGTGTCTTCGTTGTAGATGATCATGCCTTCCTTGAGGAGGGCTCGGTAGACGCGGGCGGGTTGGTAGCGATCGCCGCCGTCGAGGCGTGCGGCGTCGAGGACGCGACGTTTCGTGAGGCCTTCGGTGCCTTCGAAGTGGGCGGAGCGTAGGGCCTTCATGATGCGTCCGCGGGCCTGGCGGTCGGTGCCCGCGTAGGGCTGGGGGGTGGGGCGCTTCTCGTCCTTCGGGAATCCGGCGTGTGCCCAGGCGCAGCGCGTGCGCATGATGCACGTGTCGCAGCCCGGGGAGAGCTGGGTGCACACGAGGGCTCCGAACTCCATGAGCGACAAGCTGACGTCGGCGGCGAGACGTCCATCTGTTGGGAGGAGCGTGTCCGCGCGCTGCGTTTCTGCCTTCGAGGGGGTCGAATGGGGTGGAAACTCCCGGCTATCGAGAAATCTGACCAGCACTCGTCGAACGTTTGTGTCCAGGACCGGGACCCGGATTCCGTGCCTGAACGCCAGGAGGGCGCTGGCCGTGTAGGTGCCCACGCCGGGCAGGAGAGTTAGCTCTTTCATAGTGAGGGGCACCTGACCGCCGTGTTTCTCGACGATGGTGCCCGCACAATTTTTGAGACGCAGCGCGCGTGAGGGATAGCCCAGATTCGCCCAGGCCACAATGATATCCGCAGAGGAGGCCTCAGCTAGGTCGCCGGGTGTTGGCCATCGCTCCATCCACTCCAACCAGATCGGTTGAACGCGCGCGACGGGCGTCTGTTGGCTCATGATCTCGAAGACGAGTGTTCCCCAATCGGACACGTCATCGCCGCGCATGGGCAGGTCGCGTTTGTTGGATGCGAACCAGCGGGGAAGGTCATGGAGGAGTACCTGCGAGGCCTCAGCCGTTGGATTTGTGAACACCCTGTCAGTGTAGGTAAAAAGTCCCCATGAGCGCGTTCTAACATATACGAAGTGTGATGTGGAGCATGAAAATGGCGACTGTTGTATAAACAGTACAGGTTCGCTAGTCTGATCCTGTTTTCAATTACCCCCATTTTGTCGAGGGTTCCCTCACTATCAGGAGACGTCATGTCTACTCCTCAGCAGCCTTACGGGCAGCAGCCTGACTATGGCCAGCAGCCTTACGGTCAGCAGGCCGGTTACGGTCAGCAGGCGGCCAACGGTCAGCAGGCCGGCTATGGCCAGCAGCCTTACGGTCAGCAGCCCGGTTACGGTCAGCAGGCCGGCTATGGTCAGCAGCCTTATGGCCAGCCCGGCTACGGTCAGCAGCCTTACGGTCAGCAGGCCGGCTATGGTCAGCAGCCCTACAGTCAGCCCGGCTACGGGCAGCAGCCTTATGGCCAGCCCGGCTACGGTCAGCAGGCTGCATACGGTCAGCAGCCTTATGGCCAGCCCGGCTACGGTCAGCCCGGATTCAACGCTCCCATGCTGGGTAAGCCTCGTAAGACTGCGGGCCTTCTCAACCTTTTCCTCGGCGGTGTTGGTGCCGGCGACTTCTTCCTTGGCCACAAGCAGATCGGTTTCATCAAGGTCGCCGTGACCGTGGTCCTGAACGTGCTTTACTTGGCGACGTTCGACTGGGAGCTGAGCGAAGCGAATCCGTTCGCTTTCTTCCTGATGTTCATCTGGGCGTGCTGCGTGCTCGCCTGCGCGATCATGACCTTCATGGGCAAGTGGATCTACGCACGGGATGCGAACGGCGTTCCGACCGTCTGACGTACTCGCGCGCATCTGAACAGGCGCGTAAGTGAGCGCCGTGTGGGACTCGGCTGATGCCGGGTCCCACACGTGTATCTAGTGCTCCTCACGTTTCTCTGTCCGGGTGCAGCGACGCCCCGTACGCGAGCGTCTCACTGCGTGTCCGAGCTGTTTTGTGGTGTATAGCGCGTGGTGCGGACGAGCGGCCCTCGGTCCCAAAATGCTTGTCGGAACGCGTTTGCGGGCACGCTCGGGGCGCGATCGGGGGTCTTTCGGGGTCGCTGCGGATGACGAAAAGTGGTGTCGACACGCTAGGCTATGCGGGTGCGGCCCGCAGCCGTCACTTCCCACGACAATCGAAAGGCTTAGTTATGACGACGCCCAACCCCTTCAACTCGGAGGACCAGACCTCGGTGCCCGCGCCGGATGCTCCCAGCTTCCCCCAGGCCTCGACCCCCGGTTACGACCAGGCCAACGCTGCTCCGGGTGCACAGCAGCCCGTCTATGGCCAGCCTGCTTACGGCCAGCCTGCTTACGGCCAGCCCGCCTTTGGTCAGGGTGCCTACGCGACCCCGCCCAAGCAGTGGATCGTCGCGCTGCTCCTGGCGTTCTTCGTCGGAATCTTCGGTATCCACAACTTCTACCTGGGCTACACCACCAAGGGCATCATCCAGCTGATCCTGTCCCTGACCGTCATCGGTATGCTCGTCACGGGCATCTGGGCCTTCGTTGAGTTCATCATGATCATCATGCGTTACGGTGCCTACGGCTGCGACGCGCAGGGCCGTCCCCTGGAGTGATCCGCTGAGGCTGTTGTCGCGGCGCTGAGTGTGCGACAATCGAGTCATGCTGCTCAGTGACCGCGACATCAACGTCTCTCTGGATTCCGGCCGGATTCGTCTCGATCCTCTGGACCGTGGCCTGGTTCAGCCAGCCAGTATTGACGTGCGGCTGGATCGCCTCTTTTGTCTCTTCGATAATCACCGCTACTCGGTGATCGACCCTGCGGCGGATCAGTCGGATCTGACGCGACGTATCGACGTGGGGCCGGATCAGCCCTTCGTCCTGCACCCCGGCGAGTTTGTCCTGGGTGCCACCTACGAGCTGGTCACCCTCGGCGACGACATCGCCGCGCGCCTTGAGGGCAAGTCGTCGCTGGGGCGCCTCGGCCTCCTCACCCACTCCACCGCGGGCTTCATCGACCCCGGTTTCTCCGGTCATGTGACCCTCGAGTTGTCCAACGCGGCGACGATGCCGATCCTGCTCTACCCGGGCATGAAGATCGGGCAGCTGTGCTTCTTCGACCTGTCTTCCCCGGCCGAGCATCCCTACGGCTCGCAGGGCGCTGGCTCCCACTATCAGGGTCAGCGAGGCCCCACGCCGTCCCGGACGCACCAGCGCTTCACTCGCACACGCATTGATCGGTGACATGATGGAGTCTCCCCACCCTCCCTTTCCGTCCCGGCTCGCGCGCAGGCGCGCCGAGCGTGCGGCGCGCGCTGCCGCAGCTGATGCGGCCGAACAGGACGCGCCTCTCGCACTGGAATCGGCGGTAACGCCTCCGCCTGAACCTGAGAACCTGCCGCCGACGGCACCTCCTCTGCCTGAACCCGCGGATCCGACCCCGCGCCTACTACCCCCGCCCGCCGGTCAGCGGGCCACCACGATGCGCACGGGCGTCATAACGGGCGTCGTGCTGCCCGGCATGGCCCCGCGTACCGGCCAGGTCACGAACCGGAACGATGCGCCGCCCCCGCCCTCGCCGGTCAGGCGTTCCTTCAAGGAACGCATGGCGAGTGCCCACTCCAGCCTGGCGGACTCGGTCCTTACGTCCGCGACGGGCAGCCCGATCATGCAGACGAACGTGTCCTTGATCGGCCTGAGCACCACCCAGGAGCCGGCGTTCCAGATTGCCGCAGACGGCGAGATCACCAGCGCGGAGGCTGCCGTGCCGATTGCCGCCGCCATCGAGGTTAGCGAACCCGCAGGCGTTATCGACATGCAGGAAGCCCTGGGTCACCACCTGTTCCTCGTGTCGGAGGCCGTGGATCCGGCCGAGCTGGAGGCCCTCGCGATCTCCATGTGGGATGACGCCGGCTGGCTCGCGCCCGGTCGCCTGCACCTGTCGTCGGATGCCGAGCTTGAGGGCCCGTGGTCCCTGGATCAGCCGACGCGCGCGCAGCTGGGCACCCCGTCCCTGCTGACGCATGCGTGGATCTTGCGCTGCCCAGTCTCGCGTGCCGAGGAGAAACCCAGCGCGGTCATGGGGGAGTGGGCGCAGGCTTTCCCCGACGGCATGCCCGTTGGTCTGGAGTACCGCGTGCTCGAGGCGCTGGGCCGCATGGCGCGTCGCCTGGCGGGCGGTTTGCGCCTGTCCGGCAGCGGCTATGTCATGGTTCCCGACGCGGACTCGGCCGTGAACCTGACGGTGTACGCGCCGCGTTGGATCAACCCGGAGGACCTGCTGTCCGCGATGCGTGAGCGCGCCGGGTTTGAGCAGATGAAGGACGCGCGCGACATCGTCCCCGAGGCCCCGGCGCTGACCCCCGCGCAGGCCGCGCAGATCGAGAAGCTGAAGGCCGAGCTGGGTCCTGTCCGCGAGGATATTGCCTCGAAGATCGCGAAGGCCCGCGAGGAGCTGGAGGCCCAGCGTAACGAGCCGCAGGTCGTCGACGGCTACGCACTCATGTGTCCGATTGGCAATCGCTCTGACATGATGATCGAGGTCCACGCAGTCCCCTCACCCCCGCGCGTGCTGCGCTGGGAGCCGTGGACGACAGGCGCGATCATCGAGTATCAGGTTCGCTGGCTGTCCGGCCTGGCCCCGACGCCCGGCACGAACACGATGAGCCGCACCGCGCGCCGCGAGCGTCTGCGTTCGGCGCAGGAGGTCGAGAAGGCTGCGGGCTTGATTGCGACCCTCGTGGGCGGCAACGTCATCGACGAAGACGGCTTCCTCGTCGGTTTGGCAGATGTTTCCGCCGAGGAAGACGAAGCTGAGTAGTAGGCCGCGTCCGTAGATTCGGCTTTTCAGCAGGTGAACGAAA
>NZ_ALCA01000109.1 GCF_000278725.1 Actinomyces sp. ICM47
CCGCGTCAGGTCGGCTCTGGCCTGGTGGACGCGGTGGGGGCTACGACCTCGCCGGTGTACCCGAGCGTGGTGGGAGCCGCCAATCCGTCGCGCCCCAAGGCCGACCTGGGTGACGGTACGAACGGGTGGACGTTCCAGGTGCAGCTGACCAACGTCTCTGACATCGACCGCACCTACACGCTCGGCGGCCAGGCCCTGTCCGAGAACGTCAAGAAGGATTCCTTCACGACGCACTCCACCAACTGGGCAGGTAAAGGCATTGACCTGACCTTTTCGACCGACTCGGTGACCGTCCCGGCTCAGTCCAGCGCGAGCGTGACCGTCACGGTGACCCCGAAGGCCGCTTTTGCCTCGTACGCGAACGCCAACGCCCCCAAGGGCACGTTCATCGACGGCGCCGTCACCTTCACGAGCACGGACGGGCAGCCCGACCTGACGGTTCCCTACATGGGCTTCTACGGCTCCTGGGGTGACCCGTCCGTCTTCGACGGCAAGTGGAGCGACGGGACAGGCTACTACTACCACATGTACGGTTCTTCCCTGCGAAATATAGCGACGGGGATGCCGCTCGGTTCGGCCAACCCGTTCAATGAGTACGCTGATATCAGGGAAGCGGGGATATCCGACCCGGCGCTCTTCTACGCCTCTCGATCAAGCGAGCATGAGGCACCAACCCGCATCGCCCCGTACACCTTCATGCTGCGCCCCGCTCGTACCCTGACCTATAGTTACCTCAACGAGGTAGGGACGGTCGTGCGCTCATACACTCGTGAAAATGTCCGCGCGTCATTCGATGAACATAACTACTACGGAAATATCTTCGCCTGGGTCGAAGAATACGGTCGTCAGCCTGTCTTTGATGGCTACGATGAGGCGGGTAATGAGCTGCCTGACGGCCCCTACAAGTTGGTCATCGAGGCCGAGACCTACGCTCCCTCCAGCGCGAAGCAGCAGCTGACGTGGGATTTCACGCTGGACACAAAGGCTCCCATCGTGTCGAACGTGAAGCTCACCGGCGAAGGAGACGCTGTTGCACTCTCCTTTGACGTTGTTGACTTCGCACCCATCGCTGCCTACGGGTTCTCCCTAACAGCTGACGGCGACTCCTTCCTGCGGGAGACATTCGAGGAAGCGGGCGACCGGTCGGATGACGGACTCTATCATCGACACGTCGACGTGCCACTCTCGACGCTTGTCGAGCGCGCGGGCAAAGGTTCGGATCTCTCCACGCTGTCCCTGCAGGTGTGGGACTGGCCTAAAAATAAGGGCGTCATGCCGGTGTCCGCGACCCCCGTTTCGATGACCTCGCTGACACTATCGGAGGAATTCGTTTCGCTGTTGGTGGGGGAGACAGTCACGCTGTCCGCTTCCCATACGCCGGTGGAAGCGAACGTGACCGATGTCGTGTGGTCCTCCTCGGACGAGGCCGTGGCGACGGTGAGTGCGGATGGTGTCGTGAGTGCGGTGGGCGCGGGGGATGCGACTATTACGGTTGCTGACTCGACCCAGCCTTCTGTGATGGCCAGTGCGACCATTCACGTCAATGCGCCTGTTCCCGCGCCGAAGGCTGGCGTGTGGAAGCGTGGGGCGCGCGGCTGGTGGTACCGATACGAGGATGGTTCTTACCCGTCGAGCGCGGCCCTGGTGATTGATGGTTCCACGTATCGTTTTGATGCGGCCGGGTACATGCGTACCGGGTGGGTGAAGGATCAGGGTTCTTGGTATTACCACGAGGCGTCGGGTGCTCAGGCCAGCGGCTGGGTGTTTTCTGGTGCGCGTTGGTACTACCTGAGTCCTGACAGTGGTGTGATGGTGA
>NZ_ALCA01000110.1 GCF_000278725.1 Actinomyces sp. ICM47
GCGGGGCGAGTGGCGAGAGCCGCTCGCCCCGTTTTCTTGGTCGGGCGCGCGCGTCAATACCGGGCAACCGACTGTGGTGTGTGCCAGAGTTGGGGTATGGCGGACACGAC
The DNA here is from genome assembly GCF_000278725.1 of Actinomyces sp. ICM47. Taxonomy (GTDB): domain Bacteria; phylum Actinomycetota; class Actinomycetes; order Actinomycetales; family Actinomycetaceae; genus Pauljensenia. The sequence continues at coordinate 111 of NZ_ALCA01000110.1, forward strand.
ACCGAACGAGAGCGATGAACAGGCTACGCGGGAAACCTCGCGCCGGTTGTGGAGTGGCGTGCGTGGTTGTTTGCGTCTCGTGCTGGGGCTTTTCCTTGTCCTCGCGGCTCCTCTTCAGCTGGGAATCGCCATGTATGCCCAGGCCCATCACGGGATGGGGGATGCGGTGGAATGGCCGAATTGGACCGGCTGGATCATGGTGTTGTGCGGAATAGGCGTGCTGTGGCACGGTTGGAATCTTCGGTGCTCGGGACGTCAGAAAATGACGTTGATCGCAGAAAAATGGGCGGCCCTGGAGGGACAGCGCGGGCAGGTCGAGCGTGTGTTCTCCTCGCTCGTCAGTGCCGGGCACTACGAGGCCGGTCTGTCAGCGCGCTACGAGCGCGCCCAAGCCGAACACGCCAGGGTCGGCGCTCGAATCGCCGATTACCAGCCACCGGGTTTCTTCGCTTCGCTTAGCGAGACATCAAGAGGCGACGGTGATGAGATTCTTGCGGGCATTGCTCGCTTGGCGGATGCGGATGCCGCAATCATGGCTGCGCGCGACTTCTTCGCGTGTGCGCCCGGCTGGCGCGACGTGTGGAGCAACGAGGTCGGGCCGGTCTTTGAAGACTTGGACGTTCTCGACGACGTCGCGGATACCCTCGAAGGAATGGGCACGGATCCGCGCATCACGGCGGATGTAGAGGCTTTCAGAGAGCGTGTGGGTGATCATAAAGACACTGTGCACGACCTCGGGAAGCGCCTTGAGGGCGGGCAGATCGCTCCCGCCCAGGCGCTGGAAGAACTCGACCGGATCGCCAACGACGCGCGCACGCGCGTTGCCGAGCTCATCGAGGCGACGCTCGCAACCGATGCCTCGTCTCAGGGACGCGAACGTTACGCGAGGTGGAAGGGCACGGGCATCAGCCTGACCGCGGCTAACGCCGAGTACGACGAAGAGTACTGGAGCGAGGAAGCGGACGCTGACATCGAATACAACCCGGCAGCCACGATCCGACTGATCACAAACTCCGCAGGCGTTAACCTGGAAGGGCTGCCAGCCCCGGCGTCTGGTGTCCTGACGGCTGGTCGCTCGTTCGTCTATCTGCTGCCGATGTATCTTGACCGATACCTGACTAAGAATGTGGACGGCAGTGGCGACGCTTCCTCGTCGGCCTGAGCGGACTGAGGCGACATGTCATCCTTGTTGGTGCAAGCATGAGCGTACCGAGCGATTGCGTGGCGACCATGGCACAGTGAACACATGACTTCTGCGACGACTGATTCGGCACCCGAGGAACGCGGGCACATGTCACTGCGAGGCTTCCGGCGCTCGGCGCGAGGGATAGGCCGGATTCTGCTGGGTGTCGTTATGGTGATCTTTGTTCCCGCGTGGCTGGTATTCGCCGTCGTTGACTACAGTCAGCACACGGTGCTGACAAACGAGCTGGTTGCTCCATCCGTCGACGTGCATGATGAGACGGGAAGCTTCGAGCTGATCGACGGTCGTACGCTGACAGACACTCTCGGTGGCGTCAGGTTCGCGCGTCCCATTCACCTCGTCATCTTGTCAACGGACGACCTGGTGGGCGGCAACCTCGACGAGGCGACCCTCACGTACGCGCGGGCGGGGCATCAGGAGTGGATGTCGCCCAGTGGGTATAAGTGGGCCGACGGCTACCTGATCCTGTCGGTGTCGCCGACCCACCGTAAGGTGGGGACTTACTTCGGCGAGGACATTGCCCCAGTGTTGTCCGTCCAAAAGGAGATTCAGGACGCTGCGAAGGCTGATTTCCGGGCGGGTCGCTGGAGTCAAGGAATAGTCGCGGCGGCGACGACGGCAGCTGAGTACATTCCGAGCGAAGCAGGCCGGAGTATTGAGAACAGAGTCATCTGGCCTCATTGGACGTGGTGGCTCATCTCGCTTGCGGGTATCGGTGTTCTCGTGCGTGGGTGGAGCCTGCATCAGAAGGTGCAAGATAGCTCAAAACGCATTGCCGAGGCGTGGAGCGATATGGAGAAGCGCCGCTCAGAGGTGGATCGTACCTTCCACTCGATCATCGATGCGGGCTATTACAACAAGGGGCTGACCGTTCGCTACGGGTGCGCCAACCAAGAGCGCAAAAGGGTGCGCGAGCGCGTTGCTGTTCTGAAGTCCCCGGGGTTCTTCGGTTCCTTCAGCGCCGAGTCAGCACGCGAGAGAGAAGAGCTGGCCGCAGACATCGAACGTCTGTCGAGCGCTTACGACGCGATCATCGCCGCGCGTGACTTTTTCGCGCTGGCTCCGGGATGGCATACCCTGTGGGACAACGAGGTGGGTCCGGTCTTCGAAGATCTGTTGGCGGCGGACGTCGTCTCGATCAAGGTGCGAAAGCGAGTGAAAAAGCGAGAGGTCGTACGTAAGGTGGAGGAGCTAAACCGTTGGACGAATGACCAGCGCGACATCATCGTTGGACTCAGGACCAGCCTGGAGCGCGCTGAGGTGAGTCCGGGCGAGGCGCTCTATGAGCTGGATCGAATCGCGAACGAGGCCCGGGCGCGCCTGACACGGCTCATTGAACAGGCGCTTGATGCTGACACCTCCTCGGTTGGGCGCGAGCGCTACGAGCGGTGGAAACGCAACAAAGGTGGCACTGTGAGCGCCCATGATGTGCTCTACAAGGGCAGGTATCTCAGTGTCGGGCGCAGCCACGAGTACGATCCCGCCTCGACGATCCGTCTGACCGCAAATTCTGCGGGCGTGCGCCTCACAGGAAAGGCTGCGGAAAGGTCTGGTCGTTTCCAGGCGAACAACGTGTCCGTCTGGGCGTATCCGACGTATCTCGACCGCTACGTCGACGACGAACCATCCAGCTCCGCGACCAGCTTCGCGGACTATGGTTCCTCTTCGGGTGGCTTCTCAGGCTCGGGCTCGTCCTCGTCATTTTGAGAGTCATAGCGGTCGTGTACGGCGCCCATCAGACTGCTTGACAGAAGGAATGCGATATACCGAGCAACCGACTGTTATTCATGCCAGAGTGGAGCCATGACATCTATGACACTCGACGGGGCTGACAGGGAAGCGGAGCGTCCACCCGCATCCTTGCGCGCCCTGCGCTTCGTGGCCGGTCTCCTCCTATTCCTCGTCGCGCCCGTGTGGTTGGGCGCTGCCTACTACGTCAATGTTCATGCGGCACCGAAGCCCAGTGACCCGGTCACGCCCGTCGTGGAGGTCCACGACGAGACGGGGAGTTTTCGTGACATCGGCGGTCAGCCCCTGAATGCCGTCCTCGAGGACGTTCGTTTCACGCGCGCCGTTCACCTCGTAGTCCTGTCGACGGATAGTCTCAGCGGCGACGACATGGATCAGGCGGTGGTCACCTATGCGCGCGCCAATCATCCGGAGTGGCTGAGCGCGGGTGGATCGACCTGGGCGAATGGGTATGTAATCCTGGTCGTGTCGCCCGCTGATCATATGGTGGGCACCTACGTGGGCGATGATGTCGTTCTTCCCCTGGCTGCTCAGAAGGACGTCCAGGATGCGGCGAAGGATGACTTCCGCAATGGGCGTTGGAGCGAAGGCATCGTCGCCGCAGTGAACAAGGCAGCGGCGCTGATCCCGGGAGAGAACACTCAGCGTCGGGGGAATATCGTTCCGTGGCCTCCCCTTTACGCGTGGACGACGACGGCCGCCGGAATCGTCGTCTGGTTGATCGGAGGGACAGCCCGCCGTCGGCCAAACGAGGTCGCGAGGCCGCTCTCCGAACAGTGGAACGCTATGGAAAAGCGTCACATCGGGGTCGAGAGTTCCTTTGCTGCGCTCCTCGCCGAAGGGGGTTATGAGCGTGGTCTGACCGCGCGCTACCAGGCTGCGCGGGCGGAGCGCGAGAAGGTGCGTGCCCGCATCGCCTCGGCTCGGGGGAAACAGGCGACGATGCGGTCGCTCACCCAAGCCTTTCAGGACCTGTCGGACGCGGATGCAGCAATGGAGGCGGCGTGTGAGTTCTTCGCGCTTTCCCCGAACTGGCGCAGCGTGTGGGCCAATGAGGTGGGGCCGGTCTTCGAGGATCTGTACGTGGTGGACCTGGTCGCGCGTACGGCTGCGGACCGAACGAACTATCAGCACGTCATCACCTCGTATGCCGCCCTCAGCGCGTGGACGAACGAGCAGCGCGTGGCCGTGAAGAACCTGCAAGGCAGCATCGAGCGTGCAGAGGTGACACCTGCCACGGCCTTGGAGGGCCTTGACTGGATTGCGAACGAGGCCAGGGGCCGCCTCGCGGTGTTCGTCGAGAACGCGCTGGCGGCCGACACGTCGTGGATGGGACGCAGGCGCTACTCGCGCTGGCAGGCGGGCAAGGGAGAAAAACTCAAGGACTACGATCTGCGTTACATCGGCACGTACTCTGTCGACGGCTGGTCGCACTCCTACAATCCCGCTGTCACGATTCGCCTGACAGCGCACTGTGCGGGCATCGACCTGAGTGGAAGCGCAGCCATCCCATCGGGGCTTTTCATGGCCTACAACGCGCCGGTCTACGTGCCGCCCGCGTACTTCAACCGCTACATCGTCTATGACGGAATCGCGAGATATAGCTTCTCATACGAGACCTACCTGACGTCGCCGGCAAACCTTGGTACAGCGAATGATTATCGCAACCGTAGTCGTGTGAGCCTCTCGTCCTCCCATTCGCACGGCACGTCGAGTTCGGGTGGCTTCCACGGCTCAGGCTCATCCTCGTCGTTCTGAGCAGAGGAGAGGCCGACCTCCATAGCCGATCTCACGCTCACCTGATGGTGTCCATCTTTGAAGGCGTTGGGCTGCTGTGCCATAATGACATGTCGGCTTACCGGTTCACCGGCATGCCCCAGGCGCTTGCGCGCGCTGGAGGGCGAATCCCCGTCAGATGCGAGGAACGCTGCATGTCCGGACCCGGGGCACCAAACGATCCAGGAGAATCCCATGCGTAAGGGCATCCACCCCGAATACGTGGACACCGTCGTGACCTGCACGTGCGGCAACTCGTTCCACACCCGTTCCACGCTCACCTCCGGCGAGATGCGCGTGGACGTGTGCTCGGCCTGCCACCCGTTCTACACGGGCAAGCAGAAGATCCTCGACACCGGCGGCCGCGTCGCCAAGTTCGAGGCTCGCTACGGCAAGCGCGTGCGCCCCTCGAAGTGATGAGGGTGAGCGGATAGCTCGACGGCGGTGTCGTCGGCCTGAAGGCTGGCGGCGCCGCCGCTTTTTCAAACGTTTGACTCGTAAGGATGTGGTGAATCGTGGCCGCGACGGATGAGCTGGGCGCACTGGGCCCGTTGTTGGAGGAGTATGCGCAGGTGGAGGCCCAGATGGCTGATCCACAGACGCTGACGAACCCCCAGCTGATGCGCCGCGTCGGTCGCCGGTACGCTGAGCTTGGCCGCGTCAAGGCCGCTGCTGATCGGCTGAGCACGGCGGCGGGGGACCTTGAGGCTGCCCGCGAACTGGCTGCCGAAGACCGATCCTTCGCTGACGAGATTCCAGCTCTCGAAGAAGAGGAAGCAGCGGCTCACGAGGCCCTCGTCAAAATCCTGGCTCCTCGCGATCCCGAGGATGCGATGGACGTCATCCTCGAAATCAAAGCCGGTGAAGGCGGCGAAGAATCTGCGCTGTTTGCCTCCGACCTGGCGCGCATGTACGGCCGCTACGCCGAGGCACACGGCTGGAGCGTTACCGAGTTGAGCGCGACCCATACGGAGCTCGGCGGTTTCAAGGACATCACGCTTGCGATCCGCGCGAAGGGCACGCCCGCCCCCGACGAGGGTGTGTGGGCCCACCTCAAATACGAGGGCGGCGTCCACCGCGTGCAGCGCGTGCCCGTCACCGAATCCCAGGGACGTATCCACACGAGCGCCGTCGGTGTCTTCGTCATGCCGGAGATCGAGGACGACGACGAGATCGTCATCGACCCTAACGACCTGCGTATCGACGTCTACCGTTCGAGCGGCCCCGGCGGCCAGTCCGTCAACACGACCGACTCTGCCGTGCGTATCACCCACCTTCCCTCGGGCATCGTCGTGTCGATGCAGAATGAGAAGTCTCAGCTGCAAAACAAGGAAGCGGCCCTGCGTGTCCTCGCCTCTCGCCTCGCTGCGGAGGCCCGTGCGAAGAAGGAGGCCGAGGCCTCGGCCCAGCGCCTGTCCCAGGTGCGCACCGTGGATCGCTCCGAGCGCATCCGCACCTACAACTTCCCGGAGAATCGCATCGCGGATCACCGTACGGGCTTCAAGGCCCACAACCTCGACGCCGTCCTGTCGGGCGCGCTCGATGCCGTCATTTCCTCCCTGCAGGAGGCTGATGAGGCCGAACGCCTGGCCGCTGCCGCGAACGCATGAGCGCGCAGGTGGAGGGTCAGTGGGGACTGCACGAGGCGCGGGCGTGGGCGCGCGCACGCCTGGACGAGGCCGGGGTTGACTCGGTCGACGCCGACGTGCGCGAGCTCCTCGAGTGGGCGTGCGACGTCACCACGCAGTGGGATCTACCCACCGTCCTCGATCCCGAACAGGCGGAGAAGCTGCGCGGCGGCGTAGCAGAGAGAGCCCTGCGTATTCCCCTCCAGCACGTCACGGGACGCATGTTTTTCCGCTCGCTGGTCCTGACCGCAATGCCCGGCGTGTTCATCGTGCGCCCGGAGACAGAGGTCCTGGCGGGCCTGGCCATTGACGAGGCGCGCTCCGTCGTGGGTACCCGCGGCGAGGCGCGCGTCGTCGACCTGTGCACCGGCTCCGGGGCGATCGCGCTGGCCGTTGCCACCGAGGCCGCGCGCACCGAAGTGTGGGCCGTCGAAAAGGAACCGGATCCTTTCGCCTTGGCCTGCCATAACCGTGACCGTATCGGCGCGCGCGGCGTGCACCTGGAACGCGGCGACGCAACGAACCTAGCGACCCTCCACTTCCTGAACGGTCTGGTCGACGTGGTCGTCACCAACCCGCCCTATGTTCCAGCCGACGAGATGCCCACCCAGCCCGAGGCCAGCGCCGATCCGCATTCGGCCCTCTACGGGGGAAGCGAGGACGGACTGGATATTCCCGCGCGGATCATCCGCCGTGCCCTCACGCTGCTACGGCCTGGCGGCCTGCTCCTGATGGAGCACTCGCCCAGCCAGGACGAGGCGCTGCGCGCTTACGCGACCTCTGTCGGAATGGTTGACGCCGCGACCGAGGCCGACTTGACCGGTCGTATGCGCTTCCTGCGCGCCCGCACGCCCCGCTGATACCTCGCCCGCGATCCGTGACACAATAGCACCGATGAGTACTGAGACGATCCTGAGCGCAACACCGAACCTTGAGGCCGACGCGCTAGCGCACGCAATCCGCGAACTGAACGACGGCCGCGTCCTCATCGTTCCCACGGACACCGTCTACGGAATCGGATGCGACGCCTCCAACCCCGATGCCGTGAGCACGGTGCTGGCCGCCAAGGGGCGCGGTCGTCAGATGCCACCGCCTGTCCTCGTCGCGTCGGTCGACGCCATCGATTCCCTGTGCGTCGATGTTCCCGACTATGCGCGAGCCCTCGCGCGCGCCTTCTGGCCCGGCGGACTCACGCTCATCCTGCGTGCCCGCCCCGACCTCGGGTGGGACCTGGGGGAAACCGGCGGCACCATCGGCGTGCGCATGCCGAACCAGGACGCGCTCCTGACCCTTCTGCGTGACTTCGGCCCCATGGCGGTGACCTCCGCGAACCTGACCGGCCACCCGCCGGCCACGTCAGTCCAGCAGGCCATCGGTTACTTCGGCACCTCCGTCGCGGCCTATCTCGACGGCGGACCCACCCGGGGGACCACGGCCTCGTCCATCGTCGACTGTGCCCACGGCGACCCTCGCGTTATCCGCCTGGGGACCATCAGCCTCGCCGACCTGAGCGCGGTCGCCGACATGCCCATTCGGGAAACGGAGGGACGCCACCCGTGAAGGTTTACCTGCTGCTCGCCGCCATGGCAATGGCCTTGACGATCCTGCTGACCCCAGCTGTGCGCTGGGCCTGCCTGCGCTTTCATATCCTGCCGCCCGTGCGCGGGCGCGACATCCAAAAGACCCCGATCCCGCGCCTCGGCGGCGTCGCCATGACCATCGCGCTTATCGTCACAATGCTCGTCGCCTCGCGCATCCCCTACATGGCACCGCTGTTTACGACCACTGTCCCGTGGGCCGTCATGGCTGGTGCCGGTGCCATGTGCGTCCTCGGCGTCATCGACGACATCATCGAGCTCGACTGGATGGCTAAGCTCGGCGGGCAAGTCCTCATCGCGGGCGGCATGGCTTTCGGCGGCGTCCAGCTCGCGTCCTTCCCGATTTTCGGTATCACGCTGGGTTCCTCAAGGCTCTGGCTTTTCATCTCCGTCCTGTTCATCGTCGGCATCATGAACGCCGTCAACTTCATCGATGGACTCGACGGCCTGGCCTCCGGCATGATCGCAATCGGTGCCGGATCCTTCTTCATCTACTCGTACGTCATCACGCGCCTCATGGGGGCTGCCTCCTACGCGACAACCGCGAGCCTCATCGTTATTGCTCTCGTCGGAGTATGCGCGGGCTTTCTCTGGTTCAACTTCCACCCGTCCTCGATCATGATGGGTGGGGGAGCGGAGACCATGGGCCTCGTTCTGGCTGCCGTCGGCATCATCGTCACCGGCAAAATCGACCCGTCACTGCTCGGACGTCAGCAGGTAATCGTCTCAGCCCTGCCGCTCATCCTGCCGATGGCCGTTATCTTCATGCCTGTCGCCGACCTCGTCGTCACCTCCGTGCGACGGATGAGCCGTGGAAAGAGTCCATTCATCGCTGACCGCTCACATTTCCATGACCGCCTCCTCGTCGCCGGGCACTCCCACCGCGGCGTCGTGGCAATCCTGTGGATGTGGACCGCCATCGTGTGTCTCCCTTCCGCCGGGCTACTTGGCTTCGCGTGGTGGAAGGTCGCTTTAGGGGCGGTCATTGCGGCCGCCGTGGGTGTCACAGTCACGACTCGCGAATTTCCGAAGGACGAGATCGGGACGGACGTAGCATGACCTATCTCCTGGCCCTCGTCATGGTCGCCGTCATTTGTGGTGCCCAGTGGTTCTTCACCTCACGTGCTCTGGCCTCACCCGCCCGCTTCCTCGCGTGGGTGAGCGGCGGATATGTCGCGAAAATCGCACTGCTTGCCCTGGGCCTGTATGTTCCGCGCATGCTCGGTATGGACGTGCGCATTGCCGCCATTGCAACGATTATCGCCATCATTGTGTCCTCGAGCGTTGAGATGATCGTCATGGCCCGTAGGCGTACGATGAACGTGGATCCGCACCCTCACAACGACTAACTATTGCGCGCGCCGCGGGCGCGCTGATCTGTATAGAATGGAACAAGTTGCTCGTGAGGCAACACAACCAATGGAGTTCCGATGAAGGAGGCACGTTCCGTGTCCAATAACGCGCCCGCTCGCCGCGCTTCCGCGTCCAAGCCGCGCTGGTACTGGGTGAGCCTCGCGATCCTGCTCCTCATCATTGGCGCGACCGCCTACCCGGCGTTCACCCAGCATCCTCACCAGCCCGCCCTGGAGGACTTCTTCCCCTCGGTGATCTTCGGTGAGGGAACCTTTTACGAGTTCAACCGCCTGACTTTGGCCCGTGTCATCATGGGCGTGCTCGTGTGCCTCGTGCTGGTGGCCGTTGCGCGTAAGCCGAAGCTCGTTCCCACCCGCGGACAGATGGCCGTCGAGGCCATCGCCGGCTACATCCGCGACAACGTCGCCCTCGACATGCTGGGTCCGAAGACGGGCCGCAAGTTCTCCGGCTTCATCGCTTTCCTCTTCTTCGGTGTCCTGTCCATGAACATCGCGGGCATCATCCCGGGCATCAACATCGCCGCCTCGTCGGTGGTCGCCGTTCCGATGTTCTTCGCTCTCATCACGTACGTCACCTTCATCGGTGCGGGCATCGGCAAGCAGGGAGTGGGCGGCTTCTTCGCATCCCAGCTCTTCCCGCCTGGGCTGCCCGTTCCGATGTACCTCCTGATCACGCCGATCGAGTTCCTGTCGAACTTCATTGTTCGCCCCGTCACGCTGACGCTGCGACTCCTGTGCAACATGATCTCCGGACATCTGCTGCTCGGCATGACCTACTTCGGGACGGCAATTCTGCTCCACGAACTCTCCGTCCTGTCTGCCGCCTCCGCGCTGACCGGTGCCGCCATGTTCGTGATGACCGGCTTCGAGGTCTTCGTGGCCTTCCTGCAGGCATACATCTTCACGATCCTGTCGACCGTGTACATCAAGCTTTCCGTCGAACATCACTGACCCCCAACGCCACCCGGCGTTACTAACAGAAGGAAACCACTATGGGAACCGCAGCATTCGCCTACATCGGCTACGGCCTCGCCACCCTGGGCCCCGGCCTCGGTATCGGCCTCATGGTCGGCAAGAACCAGGAAGCGACCGCCCGTCAGCCCGAGGTTGCTGGCCGTCTCTTCACCAACATGATTATCGGCGCCGGCATGGTTGAGGCCCTCGGCCTCATCGGCTTCGTTATGCCGCTCATCGTTAAGTGATCGCTATGCACCAGATTGTCGCCGCTGCGGACCAGGAGGTCGGCGGCCTCGCCGTCATCCTGCCGCCGCTGTATGAGATTTTCTGGTCGGCTGTCGTTCTGCTTATCGTCCTGCTCCTCGTCGGACGCTACGCGCTGCCTCGCATCTACAAGACGATGGACGAGCGAGCTGCCGCAATCGAGGAAGGTCTCGGTGCTGCCGAGCAAGCGAAGGCCGACCAGGCTGCCGCTGCGCGCGAGCGTGAAGAGATCATCCGCCAGGCACACGCCGAGGCGCACACGATTCGTGAGCGCGCCAACGATGAGGCCAAGGCCATCGTGGCCGCAGCCCGTAACGAGGCAACCAACGAAGCGGGCCGTATCCTCGAGGGTGCGCAGCGCCAGATCCTCGCTGAAAAGCAGGCCGCGGAAATCTCCCTGCGCTCCGAGGTGGGTCTGCTCGCCTCCGAGCTGGCCGAAAAGATCATCGGTGAGCAGCTCACCGACACGGCCCTGACCTCTCGCGTCGTTGATCGTTTCCTTGACGAACTCGAGGCCGACAACGCGCTGGTCGAGGAGAAGCGATGACACAGATGCGCACGATCGAGTCAGTCCCGTTCGCGACCGACCTGGCGGCGGCCCTCGCCACCCCGGGCACCGACGCGATGCGGGTCGCCGAGGACTTCTTCGGCTTGGCCGACCTGTTTAAGGAGAATACTCGTCTCGCGCGTGCGCTGACCGATCCGGCCCGGTCATTGGCGGACAAGCAGTCCCTCGCGAAGGAAGCATTCGCCTCCCACGTGACAACTGCGACGATGACCGTCGTCAACCTTGTCGTCGCCGACCACTGGCGTCGCCCCACTGACGTCGATGACGCACTCGAAGTACTGGGCATCCTCAGCGTCTTGAATGCCGCAGGTGCGAAGGGGGCACTCGACCAGGTCCGTGAGGAACTGTTCCAGGTCCGTTACTTCCTGGACCATAACCGAGAGGTGCGCGTGCGCCTCTCCGACATCTCCACAGGCGACTCGCACGAGCGAGGAGACCTGGCCACGAGCCTGTTTGGCTCGCGAGTCAGCGTGTGGACGATGCGCCTGGTGCGTCGCGCCGTTGGCCGCTCCAACCACGGACGACTCCTGCACAACATCCGCAGGTACGCCCAGTGGGCAGCCACCATGCAGGATCGCCTCTTCGTCACGGTCGCCACGGCCTCGCCGATGACCGAGGCTCAGGTTGACCGTCTGCGAGCCATTCTCGAAAAGCGCTACGGCGTCACCGTTGACCTGGCAATCTCGGTGGATCCCACACTTATCGGAGGCTTCCGCCTGCGCGCCGGTCTGACCGCCATTGACGCGTCGCTGGCCACCAGGATCAGCGCCGCTCGGGACGCCATCGCTAGCTAGCGCCCCTCGTCCATCATTTACTTCACTTTTTCTTAGTTAGGAATCCTCATGGCTGACCTCAGCATCTCCCCGGAGGAAATCCGCGGAGCACTGGACTCCTTCATGGAGTCCTACCGTCCGGCGGACGTGGCCACCGAAGAGGTGGGTCACGTCATCGAAACGGCCGATGGTATTGCCCACGTCGAGGGCCTGCCTGGCACCATGGCAAACGAGCTGCTGCGTTTCGAGGACGGGACGCTGGGCCTGGCCATGAACCTCGACCGGCGTGAGATTGGTGCCGTCGTCCTCGGTGACTTCGGTGGCATTGAAGAAGGACAGCTCGTCCATCGCACGGGCGAGGTCCTCTCCGTTCCCGTTGGTGACGGCTACCTCGGTCGCACGGTTGATCCCCTCGGCCGCCCGATCGACGGTCTCGGTGATATCACGGACCTGGATGGGCGCCGCGCGCTTGAGCTGCAGGCCCCCGGCGTCATGATGCGTAAGAGCGTCCACGAACCCCTCGCCACCGGCCTGAAGGCCATCGACTCGATGATCCCGGTTGGCCGCGGCCAGCGTCAGCTCATCATCGGCGACCGTAAGACCGGTAAGACCGCGATCGCGCTCGACACGATCCTCAACCAGCGTGATAACTGGAAGAGCGGCGACCCGAACAAGCAGGTGCGCTGCATCTACGTAGCGATCGGCCAGAAGGGTTCGACCATCGCCTCCGTGCGTTCCACGCTCGAGGACGCGGGAGCCATGGAGTACACGACCATCGTCGCCTCCCCGGCCTCGGACCCCGCCGGCTACAAGTACATGGCTCCCTACACCGGCTCCGCCATCGGCCAGCACTGGATGTACCAGGGCAAGCACGTCCTCATCGTCTTCGACGATCTGTCCAAGCAGGCCGAGGCCTACCGTGCGGTGTCGCTGCTTCTGCGCCGCCCGCCGGGCCGCGAAGCATACCCCGGCGACGTCTTCTACCTACACTCCCGCCTGCTGGAGCGCTGCGCGAAGCTGTCGGACGCCCTCGGCGGCGGTTCGATGACCGGCCTGCCGATCATCGAGACCAAGGCAAACGACGTGTCGGCGTACATTCCGACGAACGTCATTTCGATCACCGACGGCCAGATCTTCCTGCAGTCCGACCTGTTCAACGCGAATCAGCGTCCCGCCGTCGACGTGGGTATTTCCGTGTCCCGTGTCGGTGGTGCCGCCCAGCCCAAGGCGATGAAGAAGGTCGCCGGTACGCTCAAGCTCACGCTCGCGCAGTACCGCTCGATGGCCGCCTTCGCGATGTTCGCCTCCGACCTGGATGCGGCGACCCGTCGTCAGCTGACCCGCGGCGAGCGCCTCATGGAGCTGCTCAAGCAGCCCCAGTCCACGCCCTACGCCATGGAAGACCAGGTCGCCTCGATTTGGATGGGCACGAACGGCTACCTCGATGACATCGAGGTCGAGGACGTGCTGCGCTTCGAGCGCGGTCTCCTCGACCACCTTCACGCGAACTCCACCGTCCTTGACACGATTGCCGAGACCGGCGACCTGTCTAAGGAGACGGAGGAAGCCCTGAAGAAAGCCGTCGAAGAGTTCCACCGCCAGTGGATCAGCGCCGGGCGCGGTGCTGCCTCCGCGGAGGACGGCGAGGTCGTGGCTGAGCGCACCCGCGAGGAAATCTCGCGCGGTCGCACGAACGAGAAGGCCTAAACGATGGGCGGACAGCAGAGGATCTACAAGCAGCGCATCGCTTCGACGACGACGCTCGCGAAGGTCTTCCGCGCCATGGAGATGATCGCTGCGTCTCGCATTGGCGCGGCGAGGCGCGCTGCCACCGAGGCCGGACCATACGAGAAGGCTCTGACTCAGGCAGTCGCGGCGGTTGCGGTTCATACAGACCTCGACCACCCACTGACCCTGGAACGCGAGGACACCAAGCGTGTTGCGATCCTGGTTGTGGCGTCGGATCGTGGCATGGCCGGAGCCTATTCGGCGACTATCCTGCGTGAGTCGGAGAAGCTTATCTCCGACCTGACGGCTGACGGCTTCGAGCCGTTGCTCTACACCTTCGGGCGCAGGGCGGCTGCCTACTTCCGTTTCCGCGGCGTTACTATCGAACGCGAGTGGGAGGGCGAGTCCGATTCGCCCTCGCCTGAGACCGCGCGTGACATCGCATCCGTGCTGCTCGAGCGCTTCTTGGACCCGGACCCGACGACCGGCGTCGGTTCCCTGCACCTCGTGTACACCCGCTTCAAGACGGTTATGAGCCAGGTGCCCGAGGTGCGTCAGATGCTGCCCCTCACGGTCGTGGACACCCCTGAATCAGACGAGGAACGCGAGGCCGAGCGCGGTTACGCGGATGATCCTGCTTCGGCGCTGCCCGAGTATGAGTTCATCCCGTCGCCCGAAGCGGTCCTGGATACGCTGCTACCTCTCTATGTTGAGGCGCGCATCCACAACGTCCTTCTCCAGTCGGCGGCGTCCGAACTCGCATCGCGTCAGCGTGCGATGCACACGGCAACGGACAACGCTGAGGAACTCATCACGAAGTACACGCGTCTGGCCAACTCGGCCCGCCAGGCGGAAATTACCCAGGAAATCACCGAAATCGTGGGCGGGGCCGACGCTCTGAGCGCGAGCTGACCCCTTCGAGACACGGAGTAAAACAATGACTGATACACCTGCAATCGCCGAGGGGCGCGTCGCCCGCGTCGTCGGCCCTGTCGTCGATGTGGAGTTTCCCCCGGATCGCATCCCGCCGCTCTACAACGCACTCACCGTCGAAGTGAATCTCGCCGGTCAGGGCGAGGGCGAGTCGACCTTCACGATGACACTCGAGGTTGCCCAGCACCTCGGTGACAACCTCGTGCGTACCATCGCGCTGAAGCCCACCGACGGCCTCGTGCGTGGTACCCCCGTCACTGACACCGGTGCCCCGATCTCCGTGCCCGTCGGCGACGTCACGAAGGGCCACGTCTTTAACGTGACCGGCGACGTCCTCAACCTCGAAGAGGGCGAGACCCTCGACGTCAAGGAGCGCTGGCCGATCCACCGCCAGCCACCGGCCTTCGACCAGCTCGAGGCGCGCACCAAGATGTTCGAGACCGGCATCAAGGTCATCGACCTGCTGACCCCCTACGTGCAGGGCGGCAAGATCGGCCTTTTTGGTGGCGCGGGCGTCGGTAAGACAGTCCTCATTCAGGAGATGATCCAGCGCGTTGCCCAGGACCACGGCGGTGTCTCCGTGTTCGCCGGCGTCGGCGAGCGTACCCGTGAGGGCAACGACCTCATCGGTGAAATGGAAGAGGCGGGCGTCTTCGACAAGACCGCCCTCGTCTTCGGTCAGATGGACGAGCCGCCGGGCACGCGTCTGCGCATCGCGCTGACCGGCCTGACCATGGCGGAGTACTTCCGCGATGTCCAGCACCAGGACGTGCTCCTGTTCATCGACAACATCTTCCGCTTCACCCAGGCGGGTTCCGAGGTCTCCACGCTGCTGGGTCGCATGCCCTCGGCGGTGGGTTACCAGCCCAACCTGGCCGACGAAATGGGTCTGCTCCAGGAGCGCATCACCTCGGCCGGTGGCCACTCGATCACGTCGCTGCAGGCGATCTACGTTCCCGCCGACGACTACACCGACCCGGCTCCGGCGACGACCTTCGCTCACCTGGATGCGACGACCGAGCTCTCCCGTGAGATCGCGGCCAAGGGTATTTACCCGGCCGTGGACCCGCTGGCCTCGACCTCGCGTATCCTCGACCCGGCCCTCGTGGGCCGCGAGCACTACGACGTCGCCACGCACGTCAAGGCCATTCTGCAGAAGAACAAGGAGCTGCAGGACATTATCGCGATCCTCGGTGTCGACGAGCTGAGCGAGGACGACAAGGTCACCGTCGCACGCGCACGCCGCATCGAGCAGTTCCTGTCCCAGAACATGTACATGGCGGAGAAGTTCACGGGCGTGCCCGGTTCGACCGTCCCGCTGTCGGAGACCATCGAGGCCTTCAAGCGTATTGCCGAGGGCCACTACGACGATGTTCCGGAGCAGGCGTTCTACAACTGCGGCGGCATCGACGACCTGGAGCGTAACGCTCACGAGCTGGCCAAGGAAGCCTGATGGCATCGGGCAAGTCCTTGCAGGTCGAGGTTGTCTCTCATGAGGGACGCCTGTGGCATGGCGCTGCGAGCGCCGTCCAGATCCCAACGGTTGATGGCAGCCTGGGCATTCTGCCCGGCCGTCAGCCGCTGCTCGCCCAGCTGGGCGATGGAATTGTCACGGTGACGTGTGCCAATGAGATCGTGTCCCTCGAGGTCAGTGGGGGATTCGCCTCAGTTGACTCCGATTTCATCACGGTCGTGGCTGACCGCGCTACAGTGGCATCACAGTAGGTTGACGCAACGCGAGGAGAACCTGATGAGCCTGATACATGTTTTGATCGCGGTAGTGGTTCTCCTCGCGTGCGCGGCGGTGATCCTGTGGGCGTACATGAATGTGCGCGCCCGCAGGATCGCTGCGCGTCTGGGCGCGTTTCGCTGTTGGTCGCGCCCGGACCATCATGCGGGGTGGACGGCCGGGATCGGCGTCTATGGCGTCGAAGAACTGCAGTGGTATCGCCTGGTGGCTATGTCCCTGAAGCCGGTGTATTCGATTCCTCGTCGCGGCATGGAAGTGTCCGCTCCGATCTCTCACTCGGACGATGGTGCCATGGTCGAGGTGCGCCTGGCCTATGGTGAGCATCGTTACGAGGTCGCCGTGGAACGCTTGACGTATAACGGATTGGTCTCCTGGGTTGAGTCCGGTCCTCCGCGCCGCCCGTGACCGGGATTGGTAAGCTCACGGGGTGCGTATTGTTATTGCTACCTGCACCGTTGATTATTCCGGTCGACTGAGCGCCCACCTGGACCCTGCTAAGCGCGTCATCATGCTCAAGGGTGACGGCTCTGTGCTCATTCATTCCGAGGGAGGTTCGTACAAGCCTCTCAACTGGATGACGGCTCCGTGCACAGTTTCCTTCGGTGAGCCGGGGGAGGGTGAGGAAGGCGTGGAGCAGGTGTGGACGGTTCAGGCCGACAAGACGGATGACAAGCTGGTCATCCGCATCCACGACGTCATTGCCGACGTCACGGAGGATCTGGGAGTGGACCCCGGCCTCGTGAAGGACGGCGTGGAGGCTCACCTGCAGGAGCTCCTCGCCGAGCAGGTTCCTCAGATTCTCGGTGAGGGGTGGGAGCTGGTGCGCCGGGAGTACCCCACGCCGGTGGGTCCTGTTGACCTGATGGTGCGTGACGCGGATGGAGCGTACGTGGCGATTGAAGTGAAGCGCCGCGGTGGCATCGATGGCGTCGAGCAGTTGACCCGTTACCTGTCTCTTCTCGGCCGAGATGCTCTCCTCGGCGACGTCACGGGGATTTTTGCGGCACAGGAGATTACGAAGCAGGCTCGCACGCTCGCCGAGGACCGCGGTATTCGCTGCGTGGTCCTGGACTACGATGCGATGCGCGGCTTTGACGACCCCGAGTCGCGTCTGTTCTGATGCCCGCTGACCTGCATACGAGCTTGTCACGCATCGTTTCCCAGGGGTTGGTGAGCGCGACCTGTGCGCACAGCCCGGTGGAGGCGGTCGAGTCTTTGCTCGCGCTTCAAGGCCAATTGGTGAGTGCCATTCCCTGGGCGATTGGGGTTCGCTGCCCGGGTTCGACTCGCGCCCAGGTTGAGGAGGCGTTTGCGCGCGGCGAGTTGGTTCGTTCCTGGCCGATGCGCGGCACGGTGCACGTCACGAGTGCTCGAGACCACCACTGGCTGCGACGTGTGCTGCGCCATCGTCGTGCGTCGTGGGAGCGTAGGGCGATCGAGCTGGGCCTCGTCGACGCGGTCGTTGAACGGGCGGCGGCCGCCTCGTATGCCGTGCTGGAGACCGCGCCGCAGGGCGTGAGTCGCGCGGAGCTGATCGAGGCGTGGCAGAGCGCTGGGATCGAGGTAATCTCTTCAGCCTCCTCCGAGGCTGGCCTGCGACGCCGTCATCTCATGATGCGCCTGCACCTCGATGGTTTTCTCACCTCGGGTCCAGTGCGGGCGGGGGAGCATCTGTTGATCGACGCGCGCTCGCTCCCGCAGGCCCCAGGTGTTGCGAAGGGGGAGGCTGGGCACGAGGAGGCGCTGGCTCTGCTTGCGGCGCGTTACGCGTGGGGGCACGGCCCCATCGATGCGGCCGACCTGGCCAGGTGGACTGGGCTGACACTCACCGAGGCACGGCGTGCGTTAGGGGGTGCCCTCGAGGTAGCAGAAACGGCTGGGATGAGGCTGTCGAGGCGCGGCGATGCAGTTGCTCGCGCTGACCTGGAGGACTTGGTGATGTCAGTCAGGGACGAGGCCGGGGGAACTTTCGCGCTGCCAGCCTTCGATGAGTTGCATGTGGGGTACAGGGATCGAACCTGTCTGACGGACGAGGCCGGGGAGAGGCTCATTTGTCCGACGAAGAACGGTATGTTTCGGCCTATCGTGGTGTCGGGTGGGCGCGTTGTTGCGGTGCGTGCGCCGGGTGGAGTTCTTTCGTTCGCAGACGGGGGAGAGGCGCATGCGCAGGAGGCTCGTGCGCTCATGAAGGACTGGGAGAATTGGATGTCGAAGTGACAGCGCTTGAGTGTCAGGTGTGCCACAATGAAGGTCATGACTGATTCTGTGCTGCGTGGCCGCCTGGTTCTCGAAAACTCGATTGTTGATGACGGAATTATCGAGATTGACGGCTCGACTATTACCCGTGTCTGCCCCGTATCCGACTATGACGGTGAGCTTCCCGAGGCCACCGATTCGACATTCCTGCCCGGCCTCGTCGATGTGCATTGCCACGGCGGGGGCGGCGAGTCCTTCCCGAACGCCGAGACAGCCGAGGCAGCGCTCGTCGCCGTCAAGGAACACCGCCGCCACGGTACAACGACCCTCGTTGCCTCGTGCGTGACTGCGTCTGCCGACGTGTTGCGCGCCCGTGCCAAGACGCTCGCTCAGCTCGCCGCCGCTGGTGAGATCGCCGGCATCCACTTCGAGGGTCCCTTCGTCTCCCATGAGCGCTGTGGTGCCCAGGACCCGACATACATCATCGATCCTGACGCGGATCTGACCCGCACTCTTCTGGAGGACTGCCAGGGGTACGCCCTGTCGATGACCCTTGCCCCCGAGAAACCGAACGCCTATGGGTCCGGCTCCGTTGCCGAAGCGCTCATTGATGGGGGAGCGCTGCCCTCGTGGGGACACACCGACTCCAATTCGACGAAGGCGCGTGAGGCACTGGCCTACTCGCGCGAGCGCTTCGCTCAGGTGCAGACCAAGCGCGGTGCTCGCGCGACGATCACGCACCTCTTTAACGGCATGCGCCCACTGCACCACCGCGACACTGGCCCCATCGCCGAGTTCCTCTCGGACGCGGCGCGGGGAGGTGCTGTCGCCGAGCTGATTTGCGACTCGATCCACGTCGATCCAACGCTCGTGCGAGACGTCTACGAAATGGTGGGTCGCGATCACGTCGTCTTTATTACCGACGCGATGGCGGCGGCCGGTATGGCTGATGGCGCGTACACGCTGGGTCCGCAGGATGTCGTCGTCAAGGACGGGGTTGCCCGCCTGGCGCAGGGCAATGCGATTGCAGGAGGCACCGCTCACCTCCTGGACTGCGTCCGCGTGGCCGTGACGAAGGGCGGTATCCCGCTCGTGGACGCGGTCTACATGGCGTCGGCGCAGGGGGCAGCCATCCTAGGCGACGACACCGTGGGCACGCTCTCGCCCGGAAAGAAGGCTGACATTGTCGAGGTCGACAAGGAGCTGAACGTGCGCCGCGTGTTCCGCCGTGGCACTGTGGTTGCGTGAGAGGTAAACGAAGCAAGAAACGGCCGTGGGGCGAGGCACGTCCACTCCAGATGGACCGCCTCGCCTCCGTGCCGCGCACGGAGCGAGGCCCGGACGGAGGCGACTACCAGGTTCGTCGTCTGCCCAGTGCGGTCAAGGAATACACCTGCCCCGCGTGCCTGCGTCCCATCCCGAGGGGAACGCCGCATGTTGTGGCGTGGCCCGAGGAAGCCCCCTTCGGTTTGCCGCAGGGTGTTGAGGGCCGTCGGCATTGGCACTCCGAATGCTGGCGGCGTGGGCTTCGACCCCTGTGAAATGAAATGTGATGTATCACTGCCTCGCCTGCGAATGCGCCTGTTCACTGGGTTTGCACGTAAAGTGGGGGCTGAAGAATGCCCGCAGTGTGGGCGTTGGATCTGAGGAGCTACCGTGGAACTCTTAAAGCGATACGTGGCGGCATCGTCGATGGGCGCTGTCGCACTCGTATGCATCCTTATTGGGCTGCTCGGCGTGACCGTGCTACGGCCGCCGGCGCAGCAGGTCTCAACGGTGGAATCCGCGACGGACCTGATCATGACGCGTGACAATGTGTTGTCGATCGTCAAGGATGACGTCACGGTGACCGCCACGTCGAAGTCGGGTGCCCCCGTCACGCTCGTGATCGGCACCTCGCAGGACGCGAAGGGCTGGATCGGCAATGCAGCCTACACCGAGGTCATCGGCGTCGAGGCTGATCGCACCAAGCTGAAGGCGGAATCGCATGCCGCGAACGGAACCGGCATGGTGAACCCGAACGCTCAGAATGCTGTGCAGTCCGGTGCACAGCCCCTTGATGACCCGACCTCAGCGCAGCTGGCCGATCAGCTGGCGAAGTCGCCCATGTGGTTCAAGCAGGAGAGCGGCACGGGTAGTGTCTCCCTCGATCTCGAAAACGTTCCCAGCGGGCGGTCGGCTGTCGCTGCCTCCGCGGGTGGCCCCGGTGATCTGACGTTCACGCTGACGTGGCAGGTCGAGCAGGTGAACCTGCTGGCGATCATCGCATTCCTGACTGCTGCGTTCTTCGCCCTCCTGGCCTTTGCTCTCTTCCTGACGCGCTGGCAGCTGCTGCGCCTGCGTAAGATCCGCGCACAGCGCATTGAGGAGCGCCGCAAGGCCGACACCCTGGACACCTCCACGATCGACGCGGCTGAGGTGGCTGAGATGGTTGCCGCCGCCCGCGAGTCTGGTTCCCGCGCTGCCCACGCCCCCGCTGTCTCGGAGCCCCCGCTCGCGCCGCCCCCCGCTGCGGAACCCGCCGTCGATGAGACCGCCGCAGACGAACCCGTCGTCGCTGACGATGACGATGACGAGGCTGTGGCATACACGTTCGAGGATGCTCAGTACGAGGAGATCGAGGATAGTACCCAGCAACAGGCTGCTCCAGCGTGGGGCGCTGCCGCCTTCGCGTCTTCAACCGGCCGAGCCCCAGCCTCAGAGAGGACACGCGACGAACTGCCCGCTCGGGACGCCGCAGTCCGTGAACCTCTTCCGCTTCGCTCGACGAGGGATAAGTCCATCGTCCGCGCGTCCATTGTTGGTGTCCCCGCCCCGGATATCAGCGCCCTGTCCGCACCCGACTATGAACCGGATCCGATGATGGACACCTTCGAGCGCCGCGGCCGACACGGTCTCGACGCCGGCCCCTTCGACGTGGATCCCCCGGAGCGCGCGACGACGGATACCGGTGTCATCGACCTGTCGGGCATCCGCGGAGGCCGTAACCTGCCCTCGCGGCGCGCTCTGCGTGAGGCGCGCAACAACGGTGAAGAGGTCGTCGTCGTGGACGGCCAGGAATTCAACACCGGTCTGATTCCGGTCACGCGCCCGCGTACCACCGAGGTGCAGGCCCCCCCGCCTGCACCCACGTCCGCTCCTGACGATGACGCGTCGGCGACCGGAGGCTGGACCTCGATTATGTCCGGCTGGCTCAAGGACCGTCAGGAAGGACAGTGATGAAAAGACGGACCCTCGCGGCTGCTACCGCCGCCCTGCTCATGACTTCTGCGCTCGGCATGAGTGCCTGCTCGAGTGAGCTTGTCGCCCAGTCGGGCAGTAGCTCCGCGCAGAGCGCCGCGAACCTGGACCACGAGCGTATTTCGTCCGTGCTCGAGACGGTTGGTGGCGTGATGGCGACGGCTGACGCTTCGCTGAACGCTGCCGACCTCGGCGATCAGGTGACCAAGGGTGCACTGGAGATGCGTACCGCGCAGTACGCGCTGGCGAACGCGAACGGCCAGGCGTTGCCGCCTTTGGACTTCGAACCGACGTCGCTGGCCATCACGAACTCGGATTCGTGGCCGCGCGCGATTTTTAACATCTCTGATACGTCCTCGACGGCGCTGCCCGTCCTTGAGGTCTATGTGCAGGACTCTGCGCGTTCGGACTACAAGCTCACGAACTATGCGCGCCTGCTCGGCGGCACGCATCTGACCCTGCCGTCCGTCGGTACTGGATCGGCATACGTCACCGGAGACTCGCAGGGCTTCACGGTTACCCCCGACACCGCTCTCGCGCAGTACATCACGATGCTGAACTCCGGCACCCAGGATACGACGCAGTTCGTGGCCGACGACTTCACCAAGCAGACGCTGCAGCAGGTGAGCGACCTCAATTCGTCGGTGAGCAGCGCCGGATCCGTGACCATGGCGGCCAGCGCGACGAGCTACCCGATCTCGGGCTTGGTCCTGCAGGATGGCTCGGCTCTGGTCGCAGCGAACGTCAAGTACACGCTGACCTATCAGCGTACGGTTGCCGGTTCGACGATGAACCTCGCTGGGAATACCGCCGCACTTAGTCCCAGCGGGACGAAGGTGGAAGGTACCGCGACCGCCGACTGCATCGCGACGATCATTATGCGTATCCCCTCGCAGAAGGCGGGCGGAAACGTGCAGATTGTCGGTGGCGAGCGAGCGATCACCAAGGTCGCGTTGGATCCGTCCAACAGTCCGGGCTGAGTTTCACCCATAGCGCACACGTCGTCCCCACGCCGATTGGCGTGGGGACGACGCTTATCATCGTTTGAGGATAGCTACGCGTTCTCGAGAGGACCACTATGAACACGCCTGACCCCCGCATCGGTGCCCCTGAAGCGACCGTGATTCCCGCCGATTCACACGGGGCCGTTGACCTGTCGGCACGCGCGAGCGCGCCCGCAGCCGAGGGCGCGGCCGCGCCCTCGGGGGAGGGGCTGCACATCCCGCTGATTACCACGACGGATGAGGAGAACTTCCAGGAAGTCATGTCCACCTCCCAGGCCGTGCCGGTCATCATGGTCATGTGGTCGCCGCGCTCGCTTGAATCGAAGCCCGCGCTGGCCATGCTTGAGGAGATTACGCGCGAGCATGCGGGTGTCTTCCAGCTCGTTGAAGTGGACATTGACAAGGCTCCTGCCATTGCTCAGGCCTTCCAGATCCAGACCGTTCCCACGGTCGTTGCTCTCGTCGGCGGTCGCCCGGTGCCGCTCTTCCAGGGTGGTGCGTCCAAGGAGCAGGTCCTCCCGGTCGTCTCTCAGTTGCTCGAGGCTTCGGCGCAGATGGGCATCACCGCGCGCATCGCGGTTGCAGCTGAGGATACCGCCGCGCCCATTCCCCCCGAGCATGAGGCACCGCTGGCCGCGGAGGAGGCCGGCAACCTCGATGAGGCGATCACCCTGTGGGAGCGCGTCGTCGAGCTGAATCCGCGTGACGAGGACGCGAAGTCTCACCTGTCCCGCGTGCGTTTCGCCGCGCGTGCCTATGGCGAGCAGAACCCTGACGACCCGGCCTCTCACGCTGATGCACTCTTCGCGGCAGGTGACGCAGCGGGAGCCTTCGATGTGCTCCTCGAACTCCTTGCCGCCACTACCGACGCCGAGGAACGCGACGCGTTGCGCCTGCGGCTCCTCGACCTCTTCCGTGTCGCAGGCTCGTCCCCCGAGGTTTCCAAGGCACGTACGCGCCTGGCGATGCTCCTCATGTGATATCGTCATGCCAACGCACAGTTGCGGAAAGGGGCCGTCATCATGGCATCATGGATCATTGTCGCAGTTGTGTTCGTCTTGGTTGTCGTGTGGTACGGATGGCATTCCACGCACAACGAACTGACAAAGAAGATCGACCGTGAGTCCGACCCGGACATCAGAAGCGAACTCATCAAGCTACAGGGGCAGATAGACCGGGGGAGGGCAGGCTTCTAAACCCCGTCCGCGCGTACGCGCCTGGCGATGCTCCTCATGTGATGCCGACGTGCGCCTGAGATATGCGCACCGAGCGCACAACGGACGAGGCCGGAGCAGGAATCCCTACCCCGGCCTCGTCCGTGTCTCGAGGAATGCTCGATCAGCGCGCCTGGGAGGCGGGCACCAGCCACAAGGCACCCAGCGGCGGCACGCGCAGCTGAGCGGAGACCGGGCGACCGTTCCACGGGGTGTCCTCCGCGATGATCGTGCCGACGTTGACCACGCCGGAGCCGCCGAACTCCTCGGCATCCGTGTTCAGGATCTCGACCCACTCGCCGCCGAACGGCAGGCCCACGCGGTAGCCCTCGTGCGGGTTGCCAGCGAAGTTCGAGACGCACACGACGACCTCACGGTTGCCGTCGGAGTCAGTACCCTTACGCAGGTAGGAGATCAGGTTGTGATCGCCGTCTGAGGCGTCGATCCACTCGAAGCCCGTGTAGTCGTCGTCCCACATGGCGGGGGAGTTCGCGTAAATCTTGTTGAGGCGCTCCACCAGCGCAGCGACACCGGCGTGGCCCTCCTGGTCCAGCAGCCACCAGTCGAGGGAGTAGGACTCGTTCCACTCCTGCTCCTGGCCGATCTCCTGGCCCATGAAGAGGAGCTGCTTGCCGGGGTGACTCCACTGGTAGGCGTACAGGGAACGCAGACCAGCCAGACGCTGCCACTTGTCGCCGGGCATCTTCGAAATCAGCGAACCCTTACCGTGCACGACCTCGTCGTGCGACAGCGGGAGCACGTAGTTCTCGGAGAAGGCGTACACCAGAGAGAAGGTAAGCTCGCCGTGGTGCCAGCGGCGGTTGACCGGATCCTCACTGAGGTAGCGCAGAGTGTCGTTCATCCAGCCCATATTCCACTTCATGCCGTAGCCGAGGCCACCGCCGGACGTCGGGGCAGTCACGCCGGGCCACGCCGTGGACTCCTCGGCGATCATGACGATGCCGGGGTGACGACGGTACGCGGTCGCGTTCGCTTCCTGGATGAAGTCGATGGCCTCCAGGTTCTCGCGGCCACCGTACTGGTTAGGACGCCACTGGCCGTCCTTGCGCGAGTAATCCAGGTACAGCATCGAGGCCACAGCGTCAACACGCAGACCGTCAACGTGGAAGTCCTCGAGCCAGTACAGGGCGTTGGCAACCAGGAAGTTGCGCACCTCGCGGCGGCCGAAGTTGAAGACGTAGGTGCCCCAGTCGGGGTGCTCGCCGCGCAGCGGGTCCGGATCCTCGTATAGCGGGGTGCCATCGAAGCGCGCCAGGGCGAAGTCATCCTTCGGGAAGTGGGCGGGCACCCAGTCCAGGATGACGCCGATGCCCGCGCGGTGGAAGGCATCCACCAGGTAACGGAAATCATCCGGCGTGCCGTAGCGTGAGGTGGGAGCGTAGTAGGAGGTCACCTGGTAGCCCCAGGAACCACCGAAAGGGTGCTCAGCCAGCGGCATGAACTCCACGTGCGTGAAACCCATCTGCTTGACGTAGGGGACCAGCTCGTCGGCCAGCTCGCGGTAGCCCAGGCCCTGACGCCACGAACCCGCGTGGACCTCGTAGATGGACATGGGGCCGGAGTGAGGGTTGCGGTCCTTGCGAGTAGACATCCACTCGTCGTCCGTCCACTCGTGGAAGTAGTCGGTGACGACCGAAGCCGTGGCCGGGGGAATCTCCGTGGCGCGAGCCAGCGGGTCGGCCTTCTGGAACCAGTTGCCGCCGGGACCCTGGATCTCGAACTTGTAGCGCATGCCGACGCCGACGCCGGGGACGAAAATCTCCCAGATGCCGGAGGAACCCAGCGACCGCATGGAGGTAGCCACGCCGTCCCAGAAGTTGAACTCGCCGACGACGCGCACGGCGCGCGCGTTGGGGGCCCACACGGCGAAGGCGGTACCGGTGGTTTCGCCCAGCTCGTCAGTGTAGGTCTTCACATGGGCACCGAGGACGTGCCACAGATTCTCATGGCGGCCCTCAGAGATGAGGTAGGTGTCCATCTCGCCCAGGGTCGGCAGGTAACGGTAGGGGTCGTCGCGAACGGTGGTGTTGTCGCCGTAGGTGACGGACACGCGGTAAGGGGGAATCTCCTTGCCGGGCAGAACCGCGACCCAAATGCCGCCACGCTCATGGGTGGCAGCGTAAGCACCGGTCGGTGTGATGATGTCGACCGCGTCGGCCAGGCGAGCCATGGTGCGGACGGTGACACCAGCCTCGCCCAGATGAGCGCCGAGCACAGAGTGCGGCGAATAGTAAGAGCCTGAGGCAACGGCGTCGAGAATGTCGTCATTGACCTGAATCGGCGTTAGTTCGCAGCTCATGGATTGTCCTTACTCCAGATGGTGTGAACTGCTCAGTTCACTGTCGTGTTTATAGTCTATCGTTTGCCCAGCAAAAATGGGAGCCGGGTCTCATTCAGGTGGTCGATTTTGACGGAGTGTGCCCGCTCGGTGTAGGTGGGTGGCCACACCGAGCGGGAGCAGCGACGTTAGGCCTGCGACCAGGGCGAGGAATGGGCGGGTTCGACCTTGAAGACGTGGCCAAGGCGCGTCACGGGGGACAGCTCCACCCAGTTAGACGAACCCCACACGTAGGAGTGCCCATCGAGTTCGTCGACGACGGTGATGTGGCCGCCCGGCGTGGCCAGGCCCATCTCCTCCAGGTCCAGGTAGACCGCACCGTCGACGCCCTCGTGCGGATCCAGCGAGATCACGCAGATGACGGTATCCGGGTTGCCGTCTTCAGTGAACTTGCCGGGCACCTGACGCGAGAACGCGATGAGACGATCCGAGGAGGTCGGGTGGATACGGATCTGGTGCAGCTGACGCAGCGCCGGGTGCTTGGCGCGCGCGGCGTTGAGCAGCGTAAACAAGCGAGAGATGCCGATCGGCTCGGCGTCCTCCCAGTGACGCGGACGGTACTCGTACTTCTCGTTGTCGTTGGGTTCCTGGAAGGCACCACGCGGTACGTTTTCGACGAACTCGTAACCCGAGTAAATGCCCCACGTGGGCGCACCCAGCGCGGCGAGCATGGCGCGGATTGCGAAGATCGCAGTGCCGCCGTCCCACATCTGCGGGGTGAGGATATCGTGCGTGGTCGGCCAGAAAGCAGGGCGCATGAGGTGCGCGGTCTCCTGGGAGATCTGCACCAAGTACTCCTCGATCTCCTGCTTGTACGTCCTCCAGGCGAAGTAGGTGTAGGACTGGTCGAAGCCGATTGCGCCAAGGGTGCGCATCATGGCAGGGCGCGTGAAGGCCTCGGCCAGGAAGAGCGTGCCCGGGTACTGCGCCTTGATGTCGGCGAGCAGGCGCTCCCAGAAGGGGATCGGCTTCGTGTGCGGGTTGTCGACGCGGAAGATCGTCACGCCGTGGTTGATCCACAGTTCGATGACGTCACGCACCGCCTGGTAGATGCCCTCCGGGTCGTTGTCGAAGTTCAACGGATAGATGTCCTGATACTTCTTCGGGGGGTTCTCCGCGTACGCGATCGTGCCATCGGCGCGCGTCGTGAACCACTCGGGGTGCTCGGTGACCCACGGGTGGTCGGGGGAGCACTGGAGGGCTAGGTCGAGCGCCACCTCCATGCCCAGGCCTCGGGCGCGTTCGACGAAACGGTCGAAGTCATCGAAGGTACCCAGATCCGGGTGGATGGCGTCGTGCCCTCCCTCGGGCGCGCCGATCCCATAGGGGGAACCTGGGTCACCGGGGGCTGCGATCAGGGAGTTGTTCTTGCCCTTACGGAACGTCGTGCCAATCGGGTGGATCGGCGTCAGGTAGACAACGTCGAAGCCCATGTCGGCGATGCGTGGCAGGTCCTCGGCGGCATTCGCAAGCGTGCCGGACACCCAGGAGCCGTCGGGGTTCTGGTAGGCACCCGCCGAGCGCGGGAAAATCTCGTACCATGCGCCGGCGAGGGCCTTGGTGCGGGCCACGTCGAGCGGGTAGACGCGGGAGGAATCAAGCAGATCCCGCAGCGGGTGGTCGCGGAAGACCAGGCGGATGCGCGAGGAGATACCGGCGGACAGACGCTGCTGGGGGGAATGCGAGCTGTCGCGCAGGCGACGCGCGGCGTCATGCAGGGCCTCGATGTCAGCGTCCGACGGGGGACGCTGACTCGGGTTGTGGAAGGCGTTGCCGGCGGCAGCGCGTTCCATGAGGCGCGCGCCCTCCTCCAGCATCAGCTCGACGTCGACACCGGCGCCGACCTTGACGGCTGCGTCGTGACGCCAGGTGGAGTAGGGGTCCGACCAGGAATCCACGCGGAACGACCACGCGCCGGGAGCGTCGGGGGCCACCCAGGCCTCGTAACGGTCCAGGCCGGGGGCAATATCGACCATGCGGGTACGGGAGTATTCACCTCCGTCCGGGCGTAGAAGGACGGCCTCGGCGGCGAATGCGTCGTGTCCTTCGCGGAACACGGTCGCACGAATGGGGAAAGGTTCGCCTTCGGTCGCCTTAGCGGGAAGCGTTCCGTCCTCGATGACGGGGAACACTTCGATGATCGGGATACGGGGCAACAGTTTCTCGCTCACATGTCCAACCCTAACCTATGGACTGACCTGCGGATAGGCGAAGATCACACCCCGGGATGTGACCGATCTCCTAGGTGTGTTGTGCGTGCTCAGAGTGTCGTGCGAGTCGCCAATAAATCAGGGCGGCACCCGAGTGATTCGGATGCCGCCCCCACAAGGACGCTTGCCGTGCGCCTCGACGTTACATGCTCGAGTCCGGGAGCGACGCCATGATCGCTGCGCCGAAGAGAACGAAGAAAAGAACCGCCACGAGTCCGCAGATGATCTGCCAGATGAGTGCGGCGCGCGCGAAGTTCCGCTTGGCGGGGGAGCCGCCGGAGCCGAGCGCAAGCACCAGCAGGTAGACGAAGCCGACCAGAGGAAGACCCATCAGGAAGAGGGTGAGCATCCAGCCGCCGACGGAATCGTCGGGGTGCTCAGGGAACTGGTTGTATGCCATGGTGCCTCCTAAGGAGAGTTGTGCGTGGGATTAATAGTTCATCTGCATCGCGGTGCGGACCTCAGACAGGGTTTGATCAGCCTGTTCGTTGGCGCGCTCGTTGCCGGCGTGCAGGATGGACAGCAGATAGTCCTCGTTTGCGATGAGCTCGGCGCGGCGCTCGCGCAGGGGAGCAAGCATCTCGTTGAGGGACTCGGTGACGAGGGCCTTCAGGGTGCCCGCGCCCGCGTCGCCGATACGGTCCGCGATCACTTCGGGCGCATCGCCCGTAGCCAGAGATGCGAGCATGAGGAGATTGGAGACCTCGGGGCGGCCAGCGGGATCGAAGGTGATACGGCGCTCGGCGTCCGTCTTTGCCTTCTTCAGGATCTTCGCGGTCTCGTCGGCGGTCATGCGCAGCTCGATGGTGTTGCCGCGCGACTTCGACATCTTCTGGCCGTCCGTGCCCAGCAGCAGCGGGACCTCGGACAGGAGGGCCTCCGGGCGTGGGAACACGGGACGCTCGGGAGTGGCGCGGCCGTAACGCTTGTCGAAGCGCTGGGCGATGAGGCGAGCCTGCTCCAGGTGGGGGAGCTGGTCCTGGCCCACGGGCACAATGTTGGCCTTGCAGAACAGGATGTCGGCGGCCTGGTGGACCGGGTAGGTGAGCATGAGGCCCGTCATCGCGCGGCCCTCGGTGGCCTCCAGCTCGGCCTTCACGGTCGGGTTGCGGTGCAACTCCGACTCGGTGACGAGCGAGAGGAAGGGCAGCATCAGCTGATTGAGGGCCGGGACTGCCGAGTGGTTGAAGATCGTGGAGCGCTCCGGATCGATACCCGCGGCCAGGTAGTCAGCGACGAGGCCGAGGACGCGTTCGCGGATCGGCCCCACGCCGTCGCGGTCGGTGATCACCTGGTAGTCGGCGACCAGAACCCATGTCTCCACCCCGCGATTCTGCAGCAACACGCGGTTGCGCAGGGTGCCGAAGTAGTGGCCCAGGTGCAGGTGGCCGGTCGGACGGTCACCCGTGAGGATGCGGAAACGCGAAGGATCCTGGTCGATCGCCAGATCGATCTCGGCGCTGCGGGCCTTCGAGCGGGCCAGCGAGGCATCAGAGGTTGCGGTTTCCAGGGCATCTTCACTGCGAGTCATGCGTTGATCCTAACGAGTGGAAGGGGGGAAAGAAAAGTCGGGGCGCGTCAGTGTTCGGGCTGAAACGCGATGTCGGAGAGCAGGATTGTCACGGACAGAGCCTCAATCGTCAGCGTGGTACGAGGCATGACATGCTCGACTTCGATGGAGAGTTCATTCGGGTCGAGCGAGGAACTGACGCCGCCGTCCGCGGGGGTTTCCCACACGGTGGAGTAGGCGATCAGCCAGTCCAGGTCGTGGCCCTCGGGCAGTGTTACTTGCGCGTCGTCGAGGTTCGCGTTGATGATGATGAGAGCGTCGCGGTCGCCCCATTTGACGCCCGAGCGCAGCATCTGGAACGTGCGGTGGCGCGAATCCGTCCAGCCGTAATCCGGCATGCGGGTGCCCTGGGCGGTGTACCACGACAGGTCGGGGAGCGAGTCGCCGCCGTAGGGGTGGCCGGTCGCGAAGCTGTCGGGGCGCAGTACCGGGTGCGCCTTACGCAGGGCGATCAGCCAGGAGACGGCGTCGATCTGCGCTTGTTGTCCTTCGGCCAGATCCCAGTCGACCCACGAGATCGGGCTGTCTTGGCAGTAGGCGTTGTTGTTACCGTTTTGGGTGCGCCCGAACTCGTCGCCGCCCGTGAGCATCGGCGTGCCTGAGGAGACGAACATGGTCGCCAGGATGTTGCGCTGCGAGCGGGCGCGCAGGCGCGCGATCGGCATGTTGGCGAGGATCGCGTAGGGGGTGGCGGCGTCCGGGTGGGTCGCGCCCGACGCGAGTGTTCCTTCGAGGCCGTGGTTCCACGAGCGGTTGTCATCGGAGCCGTCGCGGTTGTTCTCGAGATTGTCCTTGTTGTGCTTGCGGTCGTAGGCCGTCAGGTCGGCCAGCGTGAAGCCGTCGTGAGCGGTCACGAAGTTGATCGACGCGCGAGGTCCGCGCAGCCGACCGAGGCCGTGCTCGAAGACGTCCTGGGAGCCGGACAGGCGGGTTGCCAGGTCGTTGGGGCCCGAGACGATGTGGCCCGAGGCCTGGGCGCGCACGTCCGCGAGCCAGAAGTTACGCAGGGCACCGCGGTAGTGGTCGTTCCACTCGGAGAAGGGCACCGGGAAGTTGCCGGTCTGCCAGCCGCCGGGACCCACATCCCACGGCTCGGCGATGAGCTTCGTGTGGGTGAGGATATCGTCCGTCGCCATCGCGATGAGGAGCGGGTGCATCGGGCTAAAGCCGGTGGAGAACCGGCCCAGCGTGGCGGCCAGGTCGAAACGGAACCCGTCCACGCCCATGTCGCGCACCCAGTAGCGCAGGGAGTCCAGGACCATCTGGATGGTCTTGGGGCGGTCCATGTTCATCGTGTTGCCGGTGCCGGTCACGTCGATGGTCTGGATGGGGCGCGAGGTCGTATGGCGGTAGTACATGTCGGAGTCCAGGCCGCGCCACGACAGCGACGGGCCGGCGTCTCCGCCCTCGCACGTGTGGTTGTAGACGACGTCGAGGATGACCTCGATGCCCGCCTGATGCAGCAGGGAGACCATGCCGCGGAACTCGTCGACGACTGCCTGGGCACCGCGGGCACGCGATTCGGCGGTCGCGTAGGAGGGCTCGGGGGCGAAGAAGGAGAGCGTCGAGTACCCCCAGTAGTTCGTGAGGCCTCGTTCGGTGAGGAAGGGTTCGTCGCACTTGGCGTGGATCGGCAGCAGCTCAACGGCGGTGATACCCAGGTCCTTCAGGTAGGACACGGAGGCGGGGTGAGCGAGACCAGCGTAAGTTCCGCGTAGGGGCTGGGGCACTCCTGGCATGTTCTTCGTGAAGCCCTTGACGTGGATCTCGTAGATTACCGTGTTTTCCCAGGGCGTACGGGGCTGAGGGATGATCGGGAAAGAGGATTCGACCACGACCGAGCGCGGCATGTGCGGCGCGGAGTCGAGGGGAGAGCGGCGCATCGGGTACTCCGACGGGTACAGCTCATCGTCCACGCAGTGCGCGTACACCGCCGGCTTCAGGTCCACGACGCCGTCCACGCCTCGACCGTAGGGGTCCAGCAGGAGCTTATGGGAGTTGAAGAACTTTCCGCCGTCCGGGTCCCACGTACCGTGTGCACGGAAGCCATAGCGCGTGCCCACGCCGTATCCGCGGATGTGGCCGTGCCAGATGCCCGTCTTCGGACCCAGGAGGGCGAAGCGTGTCTCCGCCCCAGCCTCGTCAAAGATGCACATATCCACGGAGGAAGCACCGCGCGCGATCACCGCGACGTCGAGGCCGTCACCCGACGGGTGAACGCCCAAGCGCGTGGGCAGCGGGTTAGGTTCAGTGACGCGCCTTGTGGGAGCGTGGGACGAGCCGGATCGCTCGGACATACAATTGTGCCTCTTCCTGGTGAACGGCTGGTCAAGCCGTTACGTCGTGGATATAGCCTCCTCCTATCATACGGGACCACTCACATGCCGGTCGGATTGATGGGAAGAAAGGCCTATGACGAGGCGCACGCGCGACTGAGGTCCACCTACTCCGGGTGAGAGGCGCGGACTGTGGCATGCGCCGGTGAGGTGACCCTCATATGGGCGGGGGGCGCGGAATGTGGCACGCTAGAAGGCATGAGAATTGTCGTGTGTGTGAAGCATGTCCCGGACATGCAGTCCGAACGCCGTTTTGAGGGCGGCCGCCTGGTGCGCGGTGAGGACGATGTGCTCAACGAGCTGGACGAAAACGCCATCGAGGCCGCCGTGCAGCTGAAGGAAGCAGAAGAGGACGCGGGCCGCGAGGCCGAGGTCGTTGCCCTGACCATGGGGCCTGAGGACGCCGAAGACGCGCTCATGCGCGCCCTGCAGATGGGTGCTGACCGTGCCTACATCGTTTCCGACGAGTTCCTCGAGGGTTCCGACGTCATCACGACGGCGTCCGTGCTCTCCATCGCCATCGCGAAGATCGCTGACGAGTGCGGCCCCGTCGACCTGGTCATCACCGGCATGGCCTCGCTGGACGCAATGACCTCCATGCTGCCCGGTGCCCTGGCCGCCAAGGCCCACATGCCGCTGCTGGGCCTGGCCCGCTCGATGAGCGTCGAAGACGGCACCGTGACGATTGAGCGCTCCGTCGACGGTTTCACCGAGACGCTGCGCGCGGCCCTGCCAGCCGTGGTCTCCGTGACCGACCAGATCAACGAGCCGCGCTACCCGGCCTTCGCCGCGATGAAGGCGGCCCGCAAGAAGCCCTTGGACCAGTGGGGTATTGACGACCTCGTCGAGGTTCCCGGCGGGCAGGACCTGGTCCTGCGCCGCGCGCTCACCTCCGTGACCTTCAGCGAGGAGAACGTGCGCGACGGCTCCGGCACGATCATTCAGGACGCTGGCGAGGGCGGTCGCGCGCTGGCTGACTACATTCTTTCGGTGGTGAAGTGATATGACGCAGCAGATGCATTCCCCGATCCTCGTCCTGGCCGACCAGGCCGGGTCCCGCCTGACGTCCCTGGCGCGCCAGGCGGTGACGCTCGCGGCGTCGCTGACCTCCGGCGACGTGGTCGCGCTGTCTGTCGCCTCCGTCCCCGACACGGCTGCCCTGGCAGAGCTGGGTGCCACCCGCGTCCTGCACGCCGACCTGGGTGCTGCGGGTCACTCCTCTGTTGTCGCCTCCGACGCGGTCATCGCCGCTCTGGGCACCGACTCCTACGGCCTGGTGCTGGTGTCCTCGGACTACCGCGGTCGTGAGATCGCTGGCCGCGTCGCCGCCCTCACCGAGGCTGGCGTCGTCTCCGGTGCCTCCTCCGTGTCTTTCGACGGTGGCGTCCTCCAGGTTGGCAAGACCGCCCTGGGTGGTTCCTGGTCGATGGGCATCGTCCTCGAGGGACAGACCCCCATCGTGGGTATCTCCTCGGGCATTATCGACGAGGCGCCGGTGGCCTCGCCCGCATCCCTGATCCCCGAGCCTCTCGCCGTTGAGCTGAGCACCGAGGCGTCCGTGATTGAGGTTGTCTCCAGCGTGGCCGACGAGGAGGAAGGCGTGTCCCTGGCCGATGCCTCCACCGTCGTGTGCGGTGGCCGCGGCGTGGACGGCGACTTCGAGCTGGTTCGTTCCCTCGCCGACGCCCTGGGTGGGGCCGTGGGCGCGACCCGTGTTGCCTGTGACGAGGGCTGGGCTCCGCGAGCTGAGCAGATCGGGCAGACGGGCCTGACCGTCACGCCGAATCTCTACATCGGCCTGGGCGTTTCCGGTGCCATTCACCACACGGTCGGTATGCAGTCGGCCGCCCACATCGTCGCCGTGTGCGATGACCCGGATGCCCCGATCTTCGAGATCGCGGACTTTGGCGTGGTCGGCGACGTGACCGAGGTGGTCCCGGCTGCCTTGGCAATCATCGAGGAGGCGCGCGCCCAGGCGTGAGCGTCTACCTCGACCACGCGGCCACGACGCCGCTGCGCGAGTGCGCCCTCGAGGCGTGGACCCGCGCCCAGCGTGACCTGGCCGCCACCCCCGGCAACCCCGCCGCCCTCCACTTTGGAGGGCGGCGGGCCCGTCGCATGCTGGGCGACGCGCGCGAGCAGGTCGCAGCTGCACTCGGTGCCGACATCCACGAGGTCATCTTCACCTCCGGTGCCACTGAATCCGACGCTCTCGGCGTGATGGCCGCCGCCCGAGGTGTGCGTCGCCGCGAGAGTGCTCGCGACCTCATCGTCGTCTCCGGCCTCGAGCATGACGCGGTCGCCCACCAGCGAGAGGTAGCTGCGCGCGAGGGCTTCGAGTGGGAGGTTCTGCCCGTCGACGCGGGTGGCCTGTCGGTGCTGCCAGCGACTGAGGGCGCCAGTGCGCCCGCGTCCTGGGACGGACGCCTCGCGCTCGGATCCATGACCCTCGTGTCCTCCGAGATCGGTACGATCCAGCCGGTCGCCGACTTCGCTGCCCTCGTCCACGCCAGCGGAGGCCTCGCGCATTCTGACGCTGCTCAGGCGATCCCGACTCTGGATGTTTCTTTCGCAGAGCTTGGCCTCGACCTCATGAGCGTGGGCGGGCACAAGGTCGGCGCGCCCGCCGGCATTGGCGTCCTTCTCGCCCGGCGTGGCATCCCCATGGCGACCGACCGTCCCGGCGGCGGTCACGAGCGTTCGATCCGCTCGGGCACGCCCGACGTCGCGGGTGCCTGCGCGCTCGCCGCCGCCCTCACCGAGGCCGTTTCCGAACGCTCCGCTTTCGCCGAGCGCGCGGCATCCCTGCGCGCCCACCTGCTGAGCCACCTGCCGGACGGCACGTACCCGACGGTGGGGGAGTCGGCCTCGTCGAGCGCGATCATCCACCTGTCCCTGCCAACCGCCCGCCCCGAGGCCGTCCTCATGGCCTTCGACATGGCCGGCATCGCCGTGTCCGCCGGGTCCGCATGCCACGCGGGAGTGACGCGCCCCTCCGACATCGTCATGGCGATGGGACGCAGCGAGGAGGAAGCCCTCGGCGTCCTGCGCATCTCTCTGGGACACGAGACGACCGTCGTCGACATCGACGCCTTCCTGGCCGCCCTGCCCGCCGCGATCCGCGCGGGAGCCGCCCTGGACGGCGTCTCCCACGCGCGCAACGAACGAAACGAGGAACGCTAAATGCGAGTTCTGGCAGCACTGTCGGGCGGCGTGGACTCCGCCGTCGCCGCAGCGAAGGCCGTCAAGGATGGGCACGACGTCGTCGGCGTCCACATGGCCCTGTCCTCCCAGCCGCAGGAGTGCCGCATCGGCTCGCGCGGCTGCTGCTCCATCGAGGACGCGGGAGACGCCGCGCGCGCCGCTGAGATCATCGGCATCCCCTTCTATGTGTGGGACCTCGCCCAGGAATTCGAGCAGACCGTCATCACTGACTTCGTCGAGCAGTACCGGGTTGGGCGCACCCCCAACCCCTGCGTGCGCTGTAACGAGTTCGTGAAGTTCCGCGAGCTGGCCAGCCGTGCCCGAGCACTCGGCTTCGACGCAGTGTGCACCGGCCACTACGCCGCCATCATGGACGGGGAGGCAGGACCCGAGCTGCATCGCGGAGCTGACACCCTCAAAGACCAGTCCTACGTGCTGGCTGTCATGGGGGCCGAGGAACTGACCCGCGTCGTCCTGCCACTGGGGGACGCCCCCAACAAGGCGTGGGTGCGCTCCGAGGCCGAACGCCTGGGCCTGGGCGTGTCCAACAAGCCGGACTCCTACGACATCTGCTTCATCCCCGACGGCGACACGCAGGGCTTTCTGCGCTCCCACCTGGGCGCTGCTGAGGGCGACATCGTTACCCCCGACGGTGAGGTCCTGGGTCGCCACGAGGGCTATTGGAACTACACGGTCGGACAGCGCAAAGGCCTGGGCATCGGCGCGCCCGCACCCGACGGTCGCCCCCGCTACGTCCTCGAGACCAGGCCCGAGACTAACCAAGTCGTCGTCGGTGCCTCCGAGCTTCTGTCCATCTCCCGTATTGAAGCGACGGACGCCGTCTGGCTCGCCTCCGACGACGACGGCTCCGATGCCACCGACCTCTTTGTGCAGCTGCGCGCGCACGGCACGCCCGTTCCTGTCGCGTCGTTGATACGGGATGAGCAGGCCGGAACCATCAGCGTTGTTCTCGAAGCAAGCGCGCGCGGCGTGGCGCGGGGTCAGTCGATGGTCGTCTACAGGAGGACGCGCGTCCTCGGCGAAGGCACGATCAACGCCACCGCGCGCTGAGTCGTGCGGTGCGCAGGCGCTTCCCGGACCGCGCTGCCCCTTCTTGACAGGTCGTCCCCCCAGGCATACGCGCCCTACCCGCCACGCGTATGAGGGACACCACCCTGTGGCGGTAGGATGCCTCGTCATATTGTGTTCGGACGTGGCGGCTCCCATCGGTTAGACTTGGGTGCGCGCGCGAGTGGCGGAATTGGCAGACGCGCTGGATTTAGGTTCCAGTGTCTTTGACGTGTGGGTTCGAGTCCCATCTCGCGCACCGGCATCGCCCCCTCGCAGTGGGGGAGCGACCCTCATAGACTGAGGGGCATGAGCACTTTGGACATCGGCCAGCAGGCCCCCGATTTTACCGTCGACACCACCCAGGGGACGCTGTCCCTGTCGGATCTCCTCGCCGCTTCCCCGCGGGGTGTCGTTGTCTATTTCTACCCGAAGGCATCCACGCCCGGTTGCACGAAGGAAGCCTGCGACTTCCGTGATTCCCTGGCCTCCCTGACCGGTGCTGGCTACTCCGTTATCGGCGTGTCTGCCGACTCGATGGCTGCTCTTGAACGCTTTGCGGAGAAGCAATCTTTGACCTTCCCGCTGGCTTCCGACCCCGATCACGAGGTCCTCGAGGCCTACGGTGCGTGGGGGGAGAAGAAGAACTACGGTCGCACGTACGTCGGTATCATCCGCTCCACCGTCGTCGTTGCCCCGGATGGCACCGTGGCCCTGGCTCAGTACAACGTGAAGGCCACCGGTCACGTGGCTCGTCTGCGCAAGGCGCTCGGGATCGACTAACCCCTTGCTTCCTGAGTAATCATCTACTACGCTTGTTCAACAAGTGTTAGTTGAGTGTTGATGGAGGACTCATGGGGGCTGCAATGCCGGACGCATACCGGGTCGGCTCAGGATCGGTCACGCCCGACTATCCGGGAGGCGTGCCCACGCGTCTGGCTCACCGTCCCGCCCTGCCCGCCGAGGCCTCGGCCCCCACCACGCAACCCACGAAACAAGCCTTCACTCCCGCGCCCGAAGCGCCGACGAAGAATGGCCAGCCGCGAATTGCTTCCCTCTCGTCCGACGTCGAACGCACGGTCATCGCGTGCGTCCCACCCCGGAACGGGTACCCCTTAATCGCGCGGTCATCGCCGACCACCAAGCCCACGCCGGTCGTCACACCCGCACCGAAGGACGAATACACCTCGGCGGTCGTGACCCCCTCCGCCTCCTACACGCAGCCGAGCACGACCTCCGCGCCGCAGGTCGCCCCGCCCACGCTGCCGCTGAGCCGCTACTCGCCCCAGCAGCAGAGCTTCGCGCCACGCGAGGAGACCCCCACCGAGCGGGAATACGCCCACTGTGACGAGGCCTCGGCAGCCTTCTACGGGGACAGTGACGATGACTGGAGCGCCGAGCACGACCTGCCCACGCGTGCCGATGTCGCACTGAATAGGCGAGCGTCTCGCGTTCCTCGGAGCGTGCCGGGTGAGCAGGTTGTCGCCCGCTTTACCGAAGCCGACAAGGAACGCCGCCGGGACGCGCGTGCCTATCGCTACGAGGAACTGGACGAGCGCCCGCCCCTGCGCCGCGAGCGCCCCAAGCGGCGCACGCGTGCCAAGTACGGCCTCGCCATGTTTATCGTCGGTTTCCTGCTGGCTATCCTCCTGGCTGTCGGTGCCTACGTGGGGATGTCCTACCTGCGTACTGTGGCAGCCAACAACCTGGCGCACTCGCTCGATGCGTGCTCGGTGAGCGGTCCCTACGCCCGCCTGGCCTCCGACAAGGCCTCCCTGACTCTCGTGGCCTACGGGGACGGGGCCAACGGTCTGTCGCAGACGGACTTCCGCTGCATCCTGAATGAGCTCGACACTCCGTCGTCGGTGCGTGAGCGCATGCTGATCACTCGCGCGGTCGACGGTGCTCAGCACGAGGAATGGAAGGTCTACCGCGTGACCTGGACGTATCACCCCGAGGATGGACTCAGCGTCGTCCTAAGCACCCGATAGGAACACCATCAGGAGTCATCTCAGGGATCACGATCTGAGATATTGTGTCGGATGAGTCACGGCACCGCCGTAAAATCAACAGGCATTTCACGCGTGAAGGAGCCTGTTGTGTCCGATACACTGCCCGCCGCCCCCGTCGGCGACGATATTGCCTTGGCAATCCGAGGCCTCGTCAAGATATACGGAAACCTCGTCGCCGTCGCCGACCTCTCCCTCGACATTCCCACCGGGTCGTTCTACGGGATCGTCGGCCCCAACGGTGCCGGTAAAACCACGACGCTGACCATGGCCACCGGCCTGCTGACCCCCGACCGTGGCACCGCCTACGTGCACGGCGTCGATGTGTGGGGTGACACCCAGCGGGCGCGCGGCCTGCTCGGCGTCATGCCCGACGGCATGCGCCT
This sequence comes from Actinomyces sp. ICM47, assembly GCF_000278725.1. Lineage (GTDB taxonomy): Bacteria > Actinomycetota > Actinomycetes > Actinomycetales > Actinomycetaceae > Pauljensenia. The sequence continues at coordinate 39,208 of NZ_ALCA01000110.1, forward strand.
CCTCGACCGACTCTCCGGCCCCGACTTCCTCGTCCACGTCGGCATGCTGCACGGGTTGGATGCCTCTACCGCCCGCGAGCGCGCCCAGGAACTGCTGGCCGCCCTCGATCTGGCCGAGGCGGGCAAGAAGCTGATCAGCGACTACTCGGCCGGCATGACGAAGAAGATCGCGCTGTCCGCCGCCCTCATCCACTCCCCGCGTGTGCTCGTCCTCGACGAACCCTTCGAGGCCGTCGACCCCGTCTCCGCGGCCAATATCCGCCAGATCCTCACCGACTACACGCGCCGAGGCGGCACCGTCATCCTGTCCTCGCATGTGATGGCGACCGTCCAGCAGCTGTGCACGCACGTTGCCATCATCGACAAGGGGCGCGTCCTCGTCGCCGGCACCACCGACGAGGTCGCCCAGGGCGGCGACCTGGGGGAGCGCTTCACCTCCCTGGTCGGCGGCGTCCACTCCGAGGAAGGCCTGTCGTGGTTGGGCAACTGATTCGCCTCAAGCTCCGCATCATCTGGAATACGGTTCGTCGCCAGACTGCCGTGCTGGTGCTCGCGATCCTCGGCACCCTGCAGTTCGGGACCATGTATGTGGGCGCGCTGGTGGGAACCGCCTTCCTTTCTCAATCCGAAGGAGCAGCGACCCTTGCGGCGGTGCTGCCCATCGTGGGTCCCATCGTCTTCCTCCTGTGGTTGATCCTGCCGATCCTGTTCTCAGCGATGGATAATTCGCTGGATCCCGTGCGCCTGTCGCCCTACGTCGGGCCGAGCAAACGCCTCGGTGCGGCGCTGGCGGCATCGACGGCCGTGGGTCCAGGCGGTCTCCTATCCGCCATGGCTCTCTTTGCGCCCGTCTGGTTTGCCCTGTGGCGTGCCCAGTGGGTGGCGGCCCTCGGGTGGCTCCTCGCAGGCATTGTCACTCTTCCTCTTGCGGTGCTGTGGGCGCGCGCGGTCGGAACCTGGTTTGCGGTGCGCCTGGATAGCTCGGGCAAGAAAGACACACTGACCATGGTCGGCTTCGTGACCTTCTTCGTCGTGCTGACCCCGCTGGGCTACTGGATGAAACTCCTGTCGGAGAATTTCTCAGCCGAGGTCTTCTACGCCGGGATGAACGTCGCTTTGTGGACGCCCGTCGGCGCGCCCTTCGGCGTCGTCGCCTCGCTGCTCGAGGGCGCGTGGGTGGCCGCCGCGATCCGTGCGCTCATCACGGTGGCCACGGCCGTCGTCGGCTGGCGTGCCTGGCTGGCCGTCCTGCGCCCCGTCATGAGCGGCTATGCCGGCCCCATTAGTGTCGACGCGCAGCACGCTATCGACGAGGGGCGCCACCTCATCGATGAGTCCGTCGAGGAGGACGCGCGAGGACAGCGCACTGCCCAATCTCGTGCGGCTGGCCTGCGCAGCGTCGATACGTTCACGCGGCTGGGCCTCGGGGGACGCAGCGCTTCGCTGGCTGCGCGTACGCTGCGCTACTGGGTCGTAGATCCCCGCCTCAACATGAACCTGGTGTTTGCCGTGATCTTCCCGATCATCGGAGTCCTCATGGGGCGCGTGGGTACTGAGGACCACATGAGTCAGCTCCTGTACACAGGCATTTTCCTCTACCTGGTGCCCATCACGTCGGGCATGGCCGTCGGCGCACTCATGCAATACGATTCGACGGGCGCGTGGATCGTCGTCTCATCCGGTATGAGCGGGCGTGAGGAGCGTCGCGGCCGCCTCGTGGGCTCCCTCATCATCCTCATTCCCCAGGTCATCGGATACCTCATTCACGATGTCGTCGCAGGAGTGAGTGCCGCGGACTTCGTGTTCCACCAGGTGATGGGTGTCGTCCTCTTTTCGGGCGCGACCGCCACGACCCTCGTCGTGAATGCGCGCTGGGTGTATCCGGTTCAGCCTCCGGGCGTCTCACCGATGGCGACGAAGGGCACCGGGTCGTTCCTGATGACGATGCTCCTGCAGCTCATCGGCTTCGCGGGGGTCGCGGTTCTGCAGCTGCCCTCCTATGTGCTCATCGCCTTGGCGTCCTTCGGCCTCATTCCGACGTGGGTTGCCTACGCGGTTGCTCTGCCGTGGTCCGTCCTCATCCTGGAGGGTGCCGTGCGCGTCGGTGGGCGCGTCTGGGACCGCTACGCGGTGGCCGCGCTCACCACGATTCGCAGCTGGCCGGGACACTGACCATCGTTCTGCGTCTCCTGCCCGAGGCCGGGGTCCCCCACGGGGTTCCCCGGCCTCGTCGTGTCAGGAGTGACCCGTATGCGGAAGATGGTCGTCACGGTGGGAGAGTGTCGCTTCGTGTGTCGGCGCAGGTCAGCGTGCGTGCAGCGAATACGAGCGAGAGTGAGGGATTCAGAAATACCGATATCGGTACGTAAATCAGCAGACAAGTAAATGGATACAGAGTAATCTCATGTCTGGAACGTAACCTATCAACACAAGGAAACCTCTATGCGTGCCCCATTGTTCAAGCGCGCCGTGGCTGTCGCCGCCACGCTCTGCGCTGCACTCGCTCCCAGTCTCCTGGCGCGGCCCGCGCTCGCGGCGGATGTTGCGGGACCAGCCACGTGCTACCTCGCGGACGAGAATGACAACATCCTCGAGCCGAGACGTCAATACGTGCCAAATGACGGGGCCGGTGAGATTCCCGTGCATCCCAGCCCGGTCGTTCCCGGCCAGTACACACTGGAAATCAGCGCACCGGCGCTCAACTTCGATCCCGACCAGCCCGATGTCCATTTCGTGTGCGAAGTCTTCTATTCCGCCCTGGGGAGCGTGCGCCTCGTGGACGCCGATGGAACCGTGCTGGCGACGCAGCGCTACGGCAATGATCCGTACAATCCCTCGCGCGCTGCTGCGACGCCCCTGCCCGCACTTCCCGAGGGATATGAGATTGTCCCCGGCCAAGCCGTCTTTGGCTACGATGCGGCCGCCGGGACAGTCGATCCCAACAACCCTGCTCACGCGCGCGCTGTCGGCGTGAACACGGACATTCAGGTGCGCAAGGTGGCTGCTGACCCAACGCCGGAACCGTCACCGTCGAACCCCGTGGTACCCGTACCGGGGGAGACTCCTGCCCCAACTCCCAGGGCACCTGAGACTCCGACCCCTGCTGAGTCCACGACTCCTGCTCCTTCGACGCCCATGACTCCGACTCCCGCGGCGTCCTCACCTACCCCGCGACTGGCGCACACGGGTGCCGATGCGTCGGGACTGACGAGCGTGGTTGCCTTCCTCGCCCTCCTCGGTGTCAGCGCAGTCGCTGTGCGCAGATTCCGCGGCTGACGAGGCCGCTCCGCCCAAAGTGCAGACCACCTCGCCGAAAAATGGCAAAAATGGGCTGTTATGGGTGAGGTGGTCTGCGATTTGGGCGAATCCGGGAACGCGACGCCCCCTTCGGCACCCTCCACCCACGGGTCTGCGCAGGACCCTGACCACAGCTCCAGCTAGCTCACGTCGTGGGCTTCATCCGGTGCTCTAACCGCCTGTTCGTTTCCCATCCTCCCCTCGCCCCAACCTGGCTGCCGACGCCTGAGCCGAGTCCCACCAGGCATACATCCCCCTGACGACGACGGCTGGGCAGCCACTCCACGAACTCATCACAATGCCTCGCCGCGGAGTTGATGCCGTTCAGCGTCGTGATATAGCGGGGGTTGACACCGCCAACGCGAACGACCTGTAGACGTCTGACCGTGGCGGATTATTGGGCAGCCATACGCGGGGTTCGATGCAATAGTGACAGGAACGAGGCAAACGCGACCACCCACAACCGTGACTTTCCCGCGCAACACGGCCGCAAAGTCACCGCCCCAGCAACACGATATGTCCACCCTTCAAGTTGACTCCCACCACCTACAACACCGACTTTCCCGCACCAACAAGCCGACAAGTCACCACAAAACCAACACGTTGTGTCCTTTAACCCATGTTCGGGTAGTCGAATTGCGTGCGAGTGTCTGGGGGCCTTGAGGTGCCTGCCGGCGGTCCGCATGGACCGGGGGGCTGAAGGGGAGTAGTCACCCAGATACGAAAGACCGGTGATCCGAGGATCACCGGTCTTCTGTGCGTCATGGGGGACTTGAACCCTCAACCCGCTGATTAAGAGTCAGCTGCTCTGCCAATTGAGCTAATGACGCGGGAACTCTCACCGGCGGTAGCCGGGAAAGCTGTGCGTCATGGGGGACTTGAACCCTCAACCCGCTGATTAAGAGTCAGCTGCTCTGCCAATTGAGCTAATGACGCGGGGGTTTTGCAACCGAGAGATAAATATACACAGATTGGTGGCTGCGTACAAGTTAATGCGCCCATCAGTGTCCTATGTCGCATCCTGGGCGGTTGGGGAGGGCGTTCTTGCCTACAATGGGAGCCCGGATGAAAGGGAGAGCATGTCGGAGGCGTCGAGCGACTACTCAACGGTCGTTGAGGACATCCTGAAGCTCGTGTGGAGCGCCGAGGAAGCCGGCCGTGACGGCGTGAAACCGAAGGATATCGGCGAGCACATGGGAGTGGTTCCCTCGACGACGACGGAGAACGTGCAGCGCCTCGTACGACAGGGACTGGTCACGCACGAACCGTACGGGCGCGTGCGCCTGACGGAGCAGGGGCGCGGGGTCGCCCTGGGGATGGTGCGCCGCCATCGGCTCCTGGAGACCTACCTGCATGAGGCCCTCGGCTTTTCCTGGGATGAGGTGCACGAGGAGGCGGAGATTCTTGAGCATGCCGTCTCCGAGCGGCTCCTCAATCGCCTCGACAAGGTGCTCGGTTATCCCACGCGCGATCCGCACGGCGACCCGATCCCGCGTGCGGATGGTTCGAGCGACGAGATCCCAGGAGCTCCTCTGGACACCCTCCCGGTTGGGAATGGGGGAGAGGTCGAGCGTTTGCCCGATCGTGACCCGCAGGCGCTGCGCGCGTGGGAGGAAGCGGGACTCGTGCCCGGTGCCCACGTCGTCGTCCGTGCCAGTGAGGCTGGTGGGATTGTGGTCTCCCTCGAGGACGGGCAGATGGTGCACATCAAGGACACCCAGGCCTCGGGCATCATTGTGCGCGGCTGAGTGCGCTTTCGCCTCTCGCTCAACGTTGCCAGTGACGAGGCCGTGGCCGCGCCCGCTGATCCGCGCTGCGTGGGCGGGAGTGGGGCGAGGCCACGGCCTAGCTGAGTGAGAGGGTGATGGGTAAGCGTCAGGCGAGTGCCGGGGAATTCATGGTCGCGGGCACGTGGGCCTTGTGGCCCGCGGCGAGGAGCGCTTCGCGCAGTGCGGCCATGGTGGCGTCGAGATCCTTGTCGGAGGCCGGGGTAGCCTTCGACAGGAGAATGTCGGTCTCGTCGCGCAGGGGGATGACGTGCAGGTGGGTGTGGGGCACCTCGAAGCCAGCGATGGCCAGGCCCGCGCGCGGAACGCCGAATGCCGCCTTCTGGGCGAGACCAATCGCGCGCGCCACCTTCATGAGGTGCGCTGCGACGTCCGAGGGGGCATCGGTCCACGCCTCATAGGGGCAGCGCGGGACGACCAGGACGTGCCCGGGTGAGGTGGGTTCAATCGTGGCGAATGCGACGCACAGGTCGTCGGCCCACACGAAGCGTCCGGGCCAGACGCCCGAGATGATGTTTTCAAAAACAGTGCTCATGCGACTATTGTCACCTATTTGTGCTCGCTTCGGTGGGCGGGCGCATCCGGCGACGTGGGCGGGCGTGAACTACCCTGGTGAGGAGTATTGTTACGCGACCCATCGTTAAGCGAGGAACGCACAGATGAGCGAAAATCCGCAGAGTGCCCCGGCCCAGCGCTACACCGCGCAGCTCGCCGGTCAGATCGAGACGAAGTGGCAGGACCGTTGGGAGGAGCTGGGCACGTTCTACGCGGACAACCCGACCGGTGCCCTGGCTGGCCCGCTGGCGTCACGCACCCCCTACTTCATCCTCGACATGTTCCCCTACCCCTCGGGTAAGGGCCTGCACGTGGGGCACCCGCTCGGCTACATCGCGACCGATACACTGGCGCGCTACCGCCGTATGAAGGGCGACAACGTCCTGTACACGATGGGCTACGACGCTTTCGGCCTGCCCGCCGAGCAGTACGCCGTCCAGACCGGCCAACACCCGGCCATCACCACGAACCAGAACATCGCGAACATGCGCCGCCAGCTGCGCCGCATGGGACTGTCCCACGACTCGCGCCGCTCGTTTGCGACCACCGACATTGAGTACGTGCACTGGACGCAGTGGATCTTCCTGCAGGTCTTCAACTCGTGGTTCGACCCGCAGGCCACGGCACCCGACGGTTCGAAGGGTGCCGCTCGCCCGATCAGTGAGCTGATCGCCAAGCTCGAGTCCGGTGAGATCCTCCCCGAGGACGGCTCCGATTACAACTCGCTCGACCGCGCCGCCCAGGCGAAGGTCGTCGACTCCTACCGCCTCGCCTACGTCTCCGAGGCACCCGTCAACTGGTGCCCCGGCCTCGGCACGGTCCTGGCCAACGAAGAGGTCACCGCGGACGGACGCTCCGAGCGCGGCAACTACCCGGTCTTCAAGCGCAATCTGCGTCAGTGGATGATGCGCATCACCGCCTACGGCAAGCGCCTGGCCGACGACCTCGACACCATCAACTGGCCCGAGAAGGTGCGCACCATGCAGCGCAACTGGATCGGTCGCTCCGAGGGTGCCACCGTCCGCTTCGACGTGCCCGGCGCGCGCGAGGCGGGGGCCTGCCTCGACTCCCTGGACGTCTACACGACGCGCCCCGACACCCTCTTCGGCGCGACCTTCATGGTCGTGGCCCCCGAGCACCCGATCCTCGGTGGCACCGTCGGCGGCGACGCGGGCGACGAAGCCGCCCTCACCCTGCCGGCCTCCTGGCCTGAGGGCACGAAGGACGCGTGGACGGGCGGTGCCGCCACCCCTGCGGCGGCCGTGAGCGCATACCGCGCCCAGGCCTCGGCCAAGTCCGAAGCCGAGCGTGCCGACGAAGAGCGCACCAAGACCGGCGTATTCACCGGCCTGTTCGGCATCGACCCCGTCAATGGTCGCGAGGTCCCGATCTTCGTCGCCGACTACGTCCTGTGGGGTTACGGCACGGGTGCCATCATGGCCGTGCCCGCCCACGACGACCGCGACTGGGCCTTCGCTCGCGCCTACGACCTTGACGTCGTGCGCACCATCGGACCCGCCGACGATCCCTACGGCCCCGACCTCGAGGTCGGCGCGTACACGGGTGACGGCGTCGCCGTCGACTCCGCAAACGACGAGATCGACCTCAACGGCCTCGGCAAGGACGAGGCCAAGGCTGCGATGACCGCCTGGCTCACTGAGAAGGGCCTGGGCAAGCGCACCGTCACCTACCGCCTGCGCGACTGGCTCTTCAGCCGCCAGCGCTACTGGGGCGAACCTTTCCCGATCGTCTGGGACGAGGACGGCGTCGCACACGCCCTGCCCGAGGAGATGCTCCCCGTCGAGCTGCCCGAGGTCAGCGACTACAGCCCGCGCACCTTCGATCCGGACGACGCCGACTCCTCGCCCGAGGCTCCGCTGGGCCGCGCCGAGGACTGGGTGAACGTCACCCTCGACCTGGGCGACGGTCCCAAGCGCTACCGCCGCGAGACCAACACGATGCCCCAATGGGCGGGTTCGTGCTGGTACGAGATGCGCTACACCGACCCGACGAACTCGGAGCGCTTCGCCGATCCGGAAAACCTCGACTACTGGATGGGGCCGCGCGAGGGCAAGGTCAGCGGCGGCACCGACATGTACGTCGGCGGCGTCGAGCACGCGGTCCTGCACCTGCTCTACGCGCGCTTCTGGCAGAAGGTTCTTTTCGACCTGGGCCACGTGCCGGACTCCGAGCCCTACCACACGCTCTTCAACCAGGGTTACGTGCAGGCCTACGCCTACACTGACGCGCGCGGCCAGTACGTGCCCGCCGACGAGGTTGAGGGCGACGAGACGGAGGGCTTCACCTACCAGGGCCAGCCCGTGGGCCGCGAGTACGGCAAGATGGGCAAGTCCCTGAAGAACATTGTCACGCCCGACGAGATGTACGACGCTTACGGTGCCGACGTCTTCCGCGTGTACGAGATGAGCATGGGTCCCCTCGACCTGTCGCGCCCGTGGGAGACCCGCGCGGTCATCGGCTCTCAGCGCTTCCTGCAGCGCCTGTGGCGTAACGCCATCGACGAGGAGACCGGCGAGCTCACGGTCACTGACGAGCCTGCGGATGAGAAGACGCGCCGCCTCGTGGCCCGCACGATCGCCGAGGTCACCGAAGAGTACGAGAACCTGCGCATCAACACCGCGATCTCGAAGCTCATCGTCCTCAACAACCACCTGACCAGCCTGGATACCGCCCCGCGCGACGCCATCGAGCCGCTGGTTCTCATGCTCGCCCCGGTTGCTCCGCACCTGTGTGAGGAGCTGTGGAGTCGTCTGGGACACGAGGATTCCCTGGCTCGTGAGCCCTTCCCGGTCGTCGAGGACGCTTCGCTGCTGGTGGAGGACACTGTCACGGCCGTCGTCCAGGTCAACGGTAAAGTGAAGGCCCGCATCGAGGTCGCCCCCTCGATTTCCGAGGAGGACCTGATCGCGGCCGCCCTGGCAGAGGCCCCGATCATCAAGGCCCTCGGTGGCTCCGAGCCGCTCAAGGTCATCGCCCGCGCGCCGAAGCTGGTCAACGTCGTCGTTAAGAAGTGAGGTCGCATGCCTGAAGGCGATGCAGTCCGTCGCCTAGCCGGTACCCTCGACGAGCTTTTCGTCGGGGGTATCGTCTCGGCGTCGTCCCCGCAGGGACGTTTCGCGTCCTCAGCAGCCCTCCTGGACGGGTGGGTCATGCAGCGGGTGCGCGTGCACGGTAAACACATGTTCATCGGTTTCGTGCCGCCCGCCCCGGGCGAGACGTACGAGGCCGGGGTGGCCCTCCTCGAGGGGGCTGCGGCCGGCAGTGGGGAGCCGATCCTCGGTGAGGACGCCCCCTGGCCAGACCGCTGGGTGCACATCCACCTGGGGCTGTACGGCTGGTGGCGATTCAACGGCGATGAGACCGTCATCGACGAGGGGCACGGTGTTGCTCACCGCATCCCGAACGTCCAGAAGGGGGAGTGGAACGGCCACACCGAGACCCGCTGGGGCGAGGGCTTCGGCGAGGCCAAGGCGGGGGAATGGGAGCCTCCAGAGCCGGTCGGCGCCGTGCGCCTGCGCGTGTATAACGACCATGCGGTCGCCGACCTGATCGGACCCAACCGCTGCGACCTCATTACCGATGAGGAGCGCATCACAGCGGAGTCGAAGCTGGGGCCGGATCCCCTGGATGCCGGGGCACGCTCCGACGTCGAGGCCATGGAACGTTTCGCCCAGGTCGCCCACTCGAAGAAGCGGGCCATCGGCGAGATCGTCATGGACCAGTCGATCATCGCCGGCGTGGGCAACATCTACCGCGCCGACGCCCTCTTCCTCGCGGGCATTTCGCCGCACCGCAAGGGCGCAAACATTTCGCTCAAGCGCCTGCGCGAGCTGTGGGTCCTCATCTGCGACCTCATGAACCGCGGTCTGGCCGCCGGTCGCCTGGATACGATGGACCCGGACGAGGCCCCGAACCCACCGATTGAGGGTGACGAGGAAGCCTCGCGGTGGTACGCGTACCACCGCACGGGCCGTCCGTGCCTGCGCTGCGGGACGCCGATCCGCGAGGCGCTCATGCAGAACCGGCGCCTGTTCTGGTGTCCATCCTGCCAGCGCTGAGCGCGTGAAAAATCGTCAGGGGGGTGCGGGCCGAGAGGTCCGCACTCCTCGCCATTTGTCAGGCGATCTCCTCGAAGCCGAGCATCGAGTACAGCTCGCGAGCACCGCCGTGGCGCGCATCCAGGCGCAGGGCGAGGGAGTCGAAACCCCAGTGGGTGCACCTGGAGGCCACCTCCGAGACGAGGGCGGTTGCGATGCCTCGCCTGCGGTAGTCCGGCGCGACGATGAGGTCCACGACGAAGGGACCATTCGGCGCGTCATCCCAGGGGGATTCACGTACCACGAGGATCGCGCCGACGAGGGTGCCGCCGTCCCAGGCTCCCACGAAGGAATCCTCGGTGGTATCACCGAAGGCACCTTCAAAGGTAAGACGGAGTTCCTCGGATGTTTCAAGGAGCGCCTCGGGCGTGACAGCATCGTCGTACGCCTCGAGGGTGAGCACCGCAAGAGCGGGAATGTCGAATGTTGTGAGCGTGGCGATCTCAATACCCTGGGGGCGATTCGCCGCTGACAACGCGTCCAGTGGGGCATGTAGAGTTCGAGCTTCCATAAACCAACTATAGGTGAGGGTGCTCACTTTGTCGCGGGCCGCAATCAAAATGCCCCATTGCGGCCCGACCAGCGGTGTTGGGGGCTCAGATGTAGAGCGCCGGCTCCTGGAAGAAGTACGCGGGATCGACGATCAAATCGCGGTCGCGCGTATCCTTTTCGGGCTTGGGCAACAGACGCGCGGGCACGCCAATCGCGACGTTTCCGCAGGGCACGTCCTTGACGACGACGGCGTTCGCGCCGATCTTGACACCCGTGCCCACGGTGATGGGGCCGAGCACCTTCGCGCCCGCGCCGATCATCACGTGATCGCCGACCGTGGGGTGGCGCTTGCCTGGTGTCATGGCGACGCCGCCCAGGGTAACTCCGTGGAAGATGACGACGTCGTTGCCGACCTCGGCGGTCTGGCCGATGACGACGCCGGTCGCGTGGTCGATGAAGACGCGGCGTCCGATACGTGCCTCAGGGTGGATGTCGACGCCGGTGAGGGCGCGGGCCGCTGACGAAAGGACGCGCGCGGGAGTGCGGGCACCACGGGTCCACAGGGCATGGGAGACGCGGTGGGTCCACAGGGCGTGCACGCCCGGGTACGTCAGGGCGATCTCCAGAGCGGAGGTGGCCGCTGGGTCGCGGCGCTGCGCCGTCACCAGATCTTCGCGAAACAGACCGATCGCCTTGGTGGGCAGCGTCCGAGACAGGGCACGCGACAGGGTGCGAACGGTGAGCTTCACGGGAGTCCTCCTACGGTGGATGGATGGGTGAATGCACAGGTGGCCCCGGACATTCTCTCCGGGGCCACTCTAGCGCGTCATAGCAGGTTGTTCAGTCCTCAAGACCGGCGAAAAGAGCAGTCGAGAGGTAACGCTCACCCGTGTCGGGCAGGAGTGTGACAAACTTCTTGCCGGCCAGCTCGGGGCGGGCTGCCACGACCGCGGTTCCGGCCAGGGCTGCGCCCGACGAGATACCCACGAGCAGGCCCTCCTCGGCGGCTGCACGGCGAGCAAACTCGAGTGCGGTAGCGGTCTCCACGGACACAACCTCGTCGATGAGATCGGCGTCGAAGGTGTCGGGCACGAAGTTGGGCATGAGGCCCTGGATGCCGTGCGGGCCGGGGGCACCGCCGGTGAGCAGCGGTGACTCGGCGGGCTGGACGGCGACGATGCGCACGTTCGGGTTCTTATCCTTCAAGACTCGCGCGACGCCCGAGATGGTGCCGCCCGTGCCCACGCCGGCGACGAACACGTCGACCTGACCCTCGGTGTCCGCCCAGATCTCCTCGCCCGTGTGGGCGATGTGCGCGGCGGGGTTCGCGGGGTTCGTGAACTGGGAGGCGATGATCGCGCCCGGACGCTCGGAGGCGATGCGCTCGGCCTCGGCGACTGCGACGGAGACGCCGCCCTTGGGGTCAGTGAGAACCAGTTCGGCACCGAAGGCGCGCACAATCGCGCGTCGCTCAACGGACATCGAGGCGGGCATGACGATGACGACCTTGTAGCCGCGAGCCGCGCCCACCATTGACAGGGCGATACCCGTGTTACCCGAGGTGGCCTCGACAATCGTGCCGCCGGGGGCCAGCGCGCCCGAGGCCTCAGCCGCGTCGATGATCGAGCGGGCGATGCGGTCCTTGACGGAGGAGGCGGGATTGAAGGATTCAACCTTTGCGACGACGTCCACGCCGTCGCCGGCGACATGGTTGATGCGAACGAGGGGAGTGTCGCCGATCAGATCGGCGACAGTGGAGGCGATGCGAGCCATGAGGGGTCCTTCCATAAGCGGTGTACCCCAGAATTCTCAACCAGCTGTCGGAGCCTCGTCTAGTTCAACCTGGCGGGTTTCCACGTAGCGAAACTTTGCAACACCGGACGAGGCCTGGGCCAGACATGCGTCAATCGGCTCCCGGTCGCTCGGATTGATCGCGATGCGCAACGTCACGTTCGTGCCCCAGATCGTGTCCACGACCGTGGCTCCGCGGCCTCGTAGCTCCGCCTCGATACGCCCCGCATCCCCGGGGCGGAGCTGCGTTTCAAGGATGTCGCGTCCGACCAGGTAGGCGATGGGAGCGCGGGCGACAGCCTCGGACACCGACGTCGAATACGCGCGCACGAGGCCGCCTCCGCCAAGTAGGATCCCCCCGAAGTAACGCGTCACGACAGCCGTCGCGTTCCACGTGTCAGAGGCGCGCAGGGCCTCCAGCATCGGAGTACCCGCCGTGCCCGACGGCTCCCCGTCGTCCGAGGAATGCTGCAAGGGAGCGGCATCCGGCGGATCGATCAGGTATGCGGAGCAGTTGTGACGCGCCTGCGGGTGCTCGGACTTGACCGCGTCGATGAGTGCACGAGCTTCCTGCGGAGTGTCCGTCCTGGCGAGCGTCGTAATAAAGCGGGAACGCTTGATCTCAATCTCGTGGGTGAGAAGCGTGCCAGAGGCGAGCGTGCGAAGAACGGACATGAGGCCAGTCTAGGGGAGAGTTCCCAGCTCCCAGTCTGTAACCAGAATCGCAGGCGCACCCGCCCGCGCGATATGCCACACGCGCAAGGTCCGTGGTAGTCTAGTCGGGTTGTCGCCGTGCGCCCGCGTGGCGCACCGAACCAGAATAGTCGTCGAGAAAGAAGAGGAGCGGTAAGACATGGCAGTTCCCAAGCGTAAGATGTCCCGTGCGAACACCCGCACCCGCCGGTCTACCTGGAAGGCTGATCTTACCGAGCTGAACACCGTCAAGGTCGCCGGCCGTGAGATCCGTGTGCCCCGCCGCCTGGCCAAGGCATACAAGAACGGCCTCCTGGACGTCGAGGGCTGACCTCGCATCCACGCACGGGCCCGGGACTAGTCGTCCCGGGCCTTTGTCATGCCCGCAATTCGACGCGACGCGCCCGCGTGTTACGCGGCACCGCACCATCGATCCTTTTGCCCCGTCAGGAGCGCACATGAACATGCCGATCACCATCCTCGCCGCGACCGATGCAACGAGCCACGGCCTCGTCGCCTCCTCCACAGCGACCGACACTGAGGGATCTATCGTCTCCCTCTTCATCATCGCAGCCGCAGCCGCCGTCGCACCTCTCCTCGCTTCTCTGACGCACAAGCGCGTACCTGACGTCGTGTGGCTGCTGATCCTGGGCGTCGCCGTCGGGCCGAACGCGCTGGGCTTCGCCTCGCTGACCGAACCGATCTCCGTGTTCCGTGAGGTCGGCATGGGCATGCTCTTCCTCATCGCGGGCACCGAAATTGACGTGCAAGAAGTGCACGGGAGCGCCGGTAAGCGCTCCCTGGCCACGTGGCTGGCCTGCTTCGGGATCGGCCTGGCAGTGTCATGGGTGGCCGTCGCTGCCTCCGGGACCACCGGCGTGGGGTACTCGACCTACATCGCGCTCGCTATCGCGCTGACCTCGACCGCGCTGGGCACCCTTCTGCCTATCCTCATGGAGGCCGGTGTCATGGGCACCACCATCGGCAAAGCCGTTCTGGTGCACGGTGCCATCGGCGAACTCGCGCCCATCGTCGCCATGTCGCTGCTGCTCTCCGCACGCAGCCCCTGGCTCTCCTTCGGCGTCCTCATGTTCTTCGTACTCGCCACCATCGTCGCCGTCGCAATCCCCACGCGATTCGTGCTGCGCCACCCCGAGATCGGGCGGACGATCCTGCACGGTGCCCAGACCTCGCAAAAGACCCTCATGCGCGTCGTCATGGTCATCCTGACGGGCCTCATGGCCCTGTCAGCGGTCCTGGACCTGGACATGGTGCTCGGCGCTTTCGCCGCCGGTATCATCGTGCGCGCCCTCGCACCCGGTAACTTCACCATGATCGAAGGGGAACTGCGCACGCTCGGCTTCTCTTTCCTGATCCCCCTGTTCTTCGTCACGTCCGGAATGGCCATCTCGCTGAGCGCCGTCGCCGCTCACCCGTTCCTGCTCGTGAGCTTGGTCGGCGCGATCCTCCTCGTGCGTGGCGTGCCCATCGTCGCTCTCGAGCGCTTCCATGGGACCATCGAGCGGGTCGGCTGGTCGGACGCGACGCGCATCGGCCTGTACGGCGCGACCGGCTTGCCGATTATCGTCGCCGTTACCGGCCTGGCATCCTCAACGGGCATCATCCCGACCTGGCTGGCCTCCCTGCTGGTCGTCGCCGGTGCCCTATCGGTCCTGCTATTCCCGCTTCTGGCCTTCCTACTGGGCCGCGCCGTTGGAAAGCGCGGCTAACCTCCGCTAGTCTTACAGGCAGCGCACATGCGCCATGCCTCCGTAGCTCAATGGATAGAGCGAGGGCCTTCTAATCCCGAGGTTGCAGGTTCGAGTCCTGTCGGAGGCGCCACCGATCCGCACCGGACGCGCGTTGCTGTGCTCACTCCCGCGTGAGACGCGCCGACGCCGAGCGGGGAGCCGACCAGCCGTCGTCGTCCGGATCCCCGGCTCTGTGTGCTCTCAACGCTCCTCAATGGGAATGATGGACCGGGCGCGTCGCTGGTCCTCAGTCAACGGAGCGATCACCTCGGCGAGAGTATCGGCCATCGGAGTGTGATCGTGGTAGTCCTGAAAGTAATAGCGCGCCGCGACGAAACGCTCACGAACAGGATTCGTGACGCCCGCCAGTCGATCCTCGCGGCTCGGAGGCAGGAATGCTCTCGCATCCAGGTGGTAGCCCGCGTGGTGGGCGAGTTCGGAGAAAAACACGAGCTGCGAGCGCGTGTTTCCCTCGCGGAAGGAATGCACGACGTTGAGAGACACCCAGCGCAGTGCCAGGTTGTCGACGAACTCACTCAGCGCCAGTCCGCGTAGATAATCGGCCTCCTGAAGGAGCGCGTACTCGTGCGTCGCGGCCTCGGTCAGCTGCCGCCCTGCCGGCGCATATTCGTGCGGGACCGAATAGTCGCGCGGGTCAAAGTCGGGGAACGCTGACACGTCGGGGCCGAACTTGATCATTGGTCCGCCCATTGGTGCACTGCGCTCCTGGCCTGCCCACGCAAAAGTGTCCTGGAAGATGTGACGATGAATTGCCTTCATGTGGTCGTAGTCGAAGCGGCCCAGGAGAGGGGAACGTACGAGCTCAATGAGGCGCAGCCGCGCCCAGTGCTCCTCCAACGCACCGACCGCCACCATCGACGGTATACCGTCGGGGAAACGCCCACCGCGAGTGAACTTGTTACGCATCGCGTGGGTCCCTGGGATGAAATAGGCATCCCATGATGGATCACTCATGGTTCACACCAAACTTCGCGTAGAGGTACTCCTCACCGAGATGCCCCGCTTCCTCGACGGTGATCTCGCCGCTCGCTGCCTTGGCGTGAAGCTCGCGCAGATAAGGATCTGAGACCGTGTGCCCCGCGAGATACAGGGCGGCGTCAGCAAAATTCAAGCAGTCTTGCGGTGTCACGGATGGTGCCGTGCGGATGTCGGACATATGAATGCTCCTCATCGGGTGACCGGCGTCCATGCCGGAACAGTTCTAAGAGGTGAGACGACAGCTCAGTTGAACGAGGCCGTGGCCCCCGCCTTGGGGCACGTGCGGCGCTCGCGCAGCGGCGTGGACTGCTACGTCGCCACCTCCACATGATACTCGCGAACCAAGCGCGGGCGGGGGAGCGTGGATCGTCTCGGGTGTGGAGACATCGGTGTCGCCCATGATGGAAGTATCGACGCGGGCATGCTCATCTGCGTCCCGAGCGACTCTGTCGCGCAGTCCATGGGCCGACGGAGGTTCATCCTACGGGGCGCAGGGGTTCGTGCTCCGCGCTGCGCGACCAGTGTGTCATAATAAGGGGAGTCGAACAGTTGCTGCTGTCCGACTCCCCGGTTTCCGGGATGGTCTTAGCTACCCATGAGGGTGCTCAGCAGGAATGCAATCGCCCAGATCAGCTGTGGCAGTGTCGTTACCACTGCTACAGCGATCTGGGCTTTCTGCTTCCCATCCAGACCAGTCCGCCTCCGTTGACGCGAACGTCGGCCTTGTGCCAACCCAGTCACCTCCTCTCATCGGTATCAACTCCCCGGCAGGAGTGCTGCTGGCCCGGGGGCGATGCCGTGGAGGCACCACCATCGTCGCACCGCCCACCCTCATGTCGTGTCGCGTGAGACAGCGCTGTCACAAACTCCCGTTCCGCGGACCCCTTCTGCGGGCACCTCTCGGTGGTGACCATACTGGGTGGCATGAACGCACGAACGATTGTCACCCGTCGCATGTACGGGTCGATTCGTGCCCGAATGTGCAGCTGACGCCGACGTCCGCCATTCCCTAGGCTACGCCCCGCCGCTACAACACCAGCTGCACACACGTGCACTCAGACGGGACGATGCCGCTACCCGAGAGTTTCACCGTGCCCTTCTCCGACGACGACTACGCCTGTCCCTGTACCCATGACCACGAGCCCACGCTCCTCTCCTTCGAGGTGATGCCCCCGCGCAAGCCTTCGTTGGAAGCCCCCTTCTGGGACACGGTTGATCGCCTCCTCCAGGTTCGCCCGGACTTCATGTCCGTGACCTACGGTGCCGGAGGTAAGGATCGTAACAATGCCCGCTCGACGGTCCAGCGCCTCGTACGAGACACCCCGATCCAGCCGATCGCGCACCTGACCTGCGTCGGCAATTCCACGGCCGAGGTCGTCTCCACCGTGCACGACTACCTGGAGTCGGGCGTGCGAACCTTCCTGGCCCTGCGCGGAGACCCGCCGGTCGGGCAAGAGGACTGGGAACCCGGCCCGGGCGGTGTCGCGAGCGCGACGGAACTCATTCATCTCATCCGCACGGTTGAAAGACGCCGCTGCAACGCTCACCCGGGCGAGGCCCTGCGCTCCGCCTTCAAGCCCCTGACCATCGCGGTCGCCGCGTTCCCAGCGGGTAACCCGGCGGCGGGCACGACGCCCCAGCAGGAGGTCGAGCGCCTCCTCGTCAAGCAGGCGGCGGGTGCGTCCTTCGCGATCACGCAGCTGTTCTGGGACGCCGAAGTTTACGCGTCCTTCGTCGAGCGCGCCCGTCGCGCCGGCGTCACTATCCCGATTGTTCCCGGCCTGCTGCCGGCCACGGATCCGGCGCGCCTGCGCCGCGTCCAGGACCTCACCGGTATCGAGGTCCCCGAACAGCTTCTGACGACACTGGCTGGTTTCGAGGAGCAGGAGCGCCGCGACGAGTTCGGCGCGGCCTTCGGATCCTGCCTCATTCACTCCGTCTTGGACGCGGGTGCTCCAGGCGTCCACCTCTACACCTTCAACAAGGCCAAGCCCGTCCTCGACATTCTCGCGCTCATGGGAGTGACACCGGACCCGCAATGGTCCCCGGCCTCGCACCCCTTCACGCATCACTGAGCGCATCCCGTCAATCCACCCCGCGGCCGGGTGCGGGCCTCGCCCGCGTGCGCCGCACGAGTAGCACACCCAAGGAGATCACTATGTCCGCTGCCCCCGCGCAGTTCCCCACCGCCACGATCCTGGCCTATCCGCGTATCGGACGCGGCCGCGAACTCAAGCGCGCCCTCGAAGCCCGTTGGGCTGGCCGCATCACCGAGGCCGAGCTGCTGAACGCTGCTGACGACCTGCGTAAGGAGAACCTGGCGCGCCTCGTTGAGCTCGGTCTGAACCCCTCGGACGCCTCTCTGGCCGACGCACCCTCGCTCTACGACCACGTCCTGGACGCCACGATTCTCTTGGGTGCTATCCCGCCGCGCTTCGTCGGCCGGCAGGGCCTCGACCTCTACTTCGCGCTGGCCCGCGGCGACGACAAGGTCGGCCCCGAAGAGATGACGAAGTGGTTCGACACGAACTACCACTACCTCGTCCCCGAGATCGGCCCCGACACGCCGCTGCACTTCGCCGACGACACGGTCGTGCGCCGCTTCGCCGACGCCCGCGAGTGGGGCTACGTGACCCGTCCCGTCCTGGTCGGCCCAGTCACCTACCTGGCCCTGGCCAAGGCCGATCCGGCCACCCCCGATTTCGATCCGCTCACCCGCATCGACGAGGCCGTGGCCGCGTACGCGGATGCGCTGGCTGCTTTGCATGCCGCGGGTGCTCCGTGGGTCCAGCTCGATGAGCCTGCCCTTACCTCCGACAACCTCTCGCGAACCCGCGCCGAGCTGGGCGAGCTGGCAGCCCGCGTCTACGAGCGCCTGGCTTCTGCCACCGAGCGTCCCCAGATCCTGCTCACCACCCCCTACGGCGACGCCTCCCACGCTGTGGCTGCCCTGGCCAAGACGGGTGTCGAGGCCCTCCACGTCGACACGCTGCGCGGTTCCCTCCCCGAGGGCGCAGACCTGTCCGGCGTCACCCTCGTCGTCGGCGGCGTCGACGGCCGCTACATCTGGCGCGCCGACCTGGCCCAGCTGCGCGAGACTCTGAAGGCCGCACAGGCCCTGGGAGCCGCCCGCGTCACCGTCGCCACCTCGAATTCCCTCCAGCACGTGCCCCACGACACTGCGCTCGAGACCTGGGACGACCCGGCCCTCAACGAGAACCTGCACGCTTGGCTCGCCTTCGCCGACCAGAAGGTTCTCGAGGTCGTCACCCTGGCCCGCGGCCTGGACGAGGGCTGGGACGCCATCGACGCCGGGGTCGCTGAAGCGACCCGCGTCCTCGAGCAGCGCGCTGCCGCCCCCGGCGTCGTGCGCCCCGAGGTCCGCGCCCGTACCGCCGCCCTGACAGATGCAGACCGCACCCGCGAGCCCTACCTGGAGCGCGAGGCCGCTCAGACCGAGCGTCTGCACCTGCCCCCGCTGCCCACGACGACCATCGGTTCGTTCCCGCAGACCACCGAGATCCGCAAGGCCCGCGCCGCTAACGCGCGCGGTGAACTCTCCGACGCGGACTACCAGGCGCGCATGCGCGAGGAGATCGCATCCGTCATCACCCTGCAGGAGGAGCTTGGCCTGGACGTCCTCGTCCACGGCGAAGCCGAGCGTAACGACATGGTCCAGTACTTCGCCGAGTTGCTCGACGGCTTCGCAGCCACGCGTAACGGCTGGGTACAGTCCTACGGCTCGCGCTGCACGCGCCCGTCGATCCTGTGGGGCGACGTCTCGCGCCCCGCGCCCATGACCGTGGGATGGACCACCTACGCCCAGTCGCTGACCGACAAGCCCGTCAAGGGCATGCTCACCGGCCCCGTCACGATCATCGCGTGGTCCTTCCCGCGCAACGACCTGCCGCTCGGCGAGATCGCCGACCAGATCGGTCTGGCCCTGCGCGACGAGGTGTCCGACCTCGAGGCTGCCGGCATTGCTGCCATCCAGGTCGACGAACCCGCCCTGCGCGAGCTTCTGCCCCTGGACGCTGACCGCCACGCTGACTACCTGAACTGGTCCGTGGGATCCTTCCGCCTGGCCACCTCCTCGGTGCGCCCGGATACTCAGATCCACACGCACCTGTGCTACTCCGAGTTCGGCCAGATCATCGATGCCATCAAGGGCCTGGACGCCGATGTGACGTCCATCGAGGCAGCGCGCTCCAAGATGGAGGTCGTCCCCGAACTGGCCGAGGCTGGCTTTGACCACGGCATTGGTCCCGGCGTGTGGGACATCCATGCCCCCCGCGTTCCCAGCACCGAGGAACTCGTCGAGCTCATCGGCCTGGCCGCTGACGCCGTGCCGGTCTCGCGACTGTGGGTGAACCCCGACTGCGGACTGAAGACCCGCGGCTACGAGGAAACGAAGGCGTCGCTGGACAACCTTGTCTCCGCTACTCGACAAGTGCGTGCCCAGCGCGGCCTGGAGGCCTGAAAAGTCCTCGAGGCACTAGGACGTGGGCGGGACCGAATGGTCCCGCCCACGTCCGTATCCGCTGATCCCACGTGCTGTACGTCGGCGACACCGCCATGGAGGAACGTGTGCATCCACGCGCAGACATCGTTGTTACACAATCTCACGGTGTGGACTTGATGTTGCTCGGAAGGAATCCGTCCGACAGACTAGAGCCATGACGACCTTCGCGAACCCCATGTGCTGCCCCTCCGGCGGCATGATGTCGCGAATGTGTATGTGATTGACGCCCCAGATACCCCTGTCAATCACCGCCGCAGTGATATACCCACGCCGATAGTGGGAGTGCGGCCCCGAAGAATCGGATACACCCATGACCCTCGTCAACACCTCTGCCGCCCCCGCCCGCGCCGCCAACGACACCCCCACCTCCTACGAGGAATTCCTTGACGTTCTCGCCGGCCTGCGACTGAGTTCCTCCCGCATCGACATTGACATCGACCGCGGACAGGTCACCCTCGACGGACGCGACGCAGGCCTGTCCGCCAAGGAACACGACCTCCTGGCCCACCTGGCCGCCAACGCCGACCGTGCTGTCACCCGCGACGAACTTTTCGCGTCCGTGTGGGCGCACGCAGAACTCGGCTCCGACTCCCGTACCGTGGATGCTCACATCCGCCGCCTGCGTAAGAAGCTCTCCATCCTGCCCGACCTGATCTCCACGGTTCGCGGCGCAGGCTACCGCTTCAATTCCACGCCCGCCGTCCGTGTGCGCGTCACCCGCCCCGTCACCCTCGCCGCCTGACACCCCTCGCGATGGCCCCCGCCGTCATCCCGGCTGCGCCACCGCGCATGAGGCAAGCGACCAATCCCGGGCGGCTCCCCACCCAGCCACGCACCCGGGGACAGACACAAGAGGAGAGGGGCCACGGCCTCGTTCGGCGAAACCGCGCCCCTCTCCAGCGCTGCGTGCGCCTCTCAGATCACGAGCCGCGTAATCTCCGAATCCAGCGGCAGCTCCTCCACGTGCAGAGGAGAAGCCTCCATGCGGTGACGCAACCCGTTGATATCATCCGGGTTCGTCAGATCGATACCCACGAGGGCGGGACCGAGTTCGCGATTGTTCTTCTTCGTGTACTCGAAGTGCACGATATCGTCCGCGGGTCCCAGTACATCCTCCAGGAACATGCGCAGCATGCCCGGCTGCTGCGGGAACGTCACGAGGAAGTAGTGACGCAGGCCCTCATGGCGCAGCGAGCGTTCCATAACCTCCGCGTAGCGCGTCAGATCGTTATTACCGCCCGACACGACGCACACGATGGCGCCGTCGGAGCGGCCCAGCAGGGCCTTGCGATCCGCGGGATCCGTCAGGTATACGTGCGCAGCCGTGGACGCGAGTGCACCAGCGGGTTCAGCGATGACGCCGTCCGACTGGTAGAGCTCCAGCATCTCCGTGCACACCGCGCCCTCGGGTACGACCAGCACGCAATCAACGAACTGGGAAGCGATATGGAAGGGAAGCGCTCCAGCACGGCCAACAGCCGTACCGTCCACGAAAGGATCGACCTTCGCCAGCGATATCGGCTGACCGGCCTCCAGTGCCGCGTGCATCGACGCCGCGCCCGCGGGTTCCACGCCGATGATTCGCACCTCCGGGCGGTTCGCGCGCAGCCACGTCGCGATGCCTGCCACGAGGCCACCGCCGCCCACGGGGATCAGCACGGCGGCAGTGTTCTCGGGCATCTGCTCCTCGAGCTCCACGCCGATCGTGCCCTGCCCAGCGATGGTGTAGGGATCGTCGTAGGGATGCACGTACGTGCGGCCCGTCGCGCGCGCCGCCTCCTGGGCCAGCGCATTCGCGCGGTCAAACGTGCCATCCACGATGACCTGCTCGACCCACGTGCCGCCAATCGTCGCGATGCGGCGGCGCTTCTGGCGGGGCGTGTTCGACGGCAAGTAAATGGTTCCGCGCACGCCCAGGTGAGCGCATGCGTAGGCGAGGCCCTGGGCGTGGTTACCGGCTGACGCACACACGACGCCACGCTCACGCTCGGCGGGGGACAGCAGCGACATACGTGCATATGCGCCGCGCACCTTGAAGGAACGGCACTTCTGCTGATCCTCACGTTTGAGCAGAATATCGACGCCAGCCTCGGCGGACAGGCGTTCCGAGCGCTCCAGGTTCGTGCGAACGGCCACCCCTTCGAGAGCGGATGCGGCCTGACGGATGTCCTTGGGCGTGGTCACGTGAGAATTAGCGGACATGAAAACTCCTTCCAATACCCTTCCAGTGTAGTAGTGGCCACCGCCCGAGCGACCCAGCCAACCGTATGACGAGGAGCGCACTAACATAGTGGGCGTGAAAACTCTGAAAGATCCCCTGGTCTGGATCGACTGCGAAATGACCGGCCTGGACGTCGAGCGTGACGCCCTCATCGAGGTGGCCGTCGTCGTCACCGATGGCGACCTCACTATCGTTGATCCCGGCATGGATGTTCTCATCACGCCGCCCGCAGGCGCGTTGGAGAATATGAACGACTTTGTGCGTCACATGCACACCTCCTCCGGTCTGCTGGAGGACCTCAAGACTGACGCTGTGTCGATGGAGGACGCGACCGAGCAGGTCCTGTCGTATATCAAGCGTTTCGTGCCTCAGGAAGGTAAAGCCCTCCTGGCTGGCAACTCGGTGGGTACCGACAAGATGTTCCTTGAGGCCAACATGCCCTCGGTGATCAACCACCTGCACTATCGCCTGGTGGACGTCTCTTCCATTAAGGAGCTGGCGAAGCGCTGGTACCGCGCCGCTTTTAGTGAATCGCCTGAGAAGCACGGCGGTCACCGCGCGCTGGCGGACATCCTGGAGTCCATCCAGGAGCTGGAGTACTACCGTCGCGTGTTGTTCCCGTCCGAGCCGGTGACGACGGAGCGGGCGCGTGAGGTGGCGCGCGAGGTCGTTGCCCTCGGTATTCCCACCATGGGCGAGCAGGCCGAGGCCTGATTTCTGCTCTTTTTCGCGAAAGGCGGCACCCCGGTAGGGGAGTGCCGCCTTTCGCGTATATGTGCGGTGTCGTTCCGTCCACAGGGGGTGCGCTCGTGTCGGGCGTATCCACAGCGGGATGTCTCGTGTCGCGCCCATCCACAGGTCTCGCCAGCGCACTTGAAGGGTGAGGGAGGACGGGGGTTTCCTGGATGCATCCGGCGCTCGCCGGGCAGTATCGGAAAGGGATGCAATGATGCAGGACATTTCGACGACCCTCAAAGGGCGTATCGGCTCTGTCCCGACGATGAAACACATCAAGGGTGATACGTGCGTGACAACATTCCGTCTGGCGATTCCCCGCTGGCGTTTCACGGTCGACGCGCGCACGGGCAACGCCTCCTATGTGGAGGACGGAGCGTACTGGTACACGATTGAAACGTGGGACAAGCTGGCCGACAATGTGGTTCGCTGCTGTTGTAAGGGCGACCCGGTGATTGTGGTTGCCCGGCCTGTCCCGAATGCCTGGGTGGACGCGAATGGACAGATTCGCTCCTCCATCGTGTTTCGCGCCAGCGCGGTCGGGCACGACATGGCGAAGGGCACGTCGCGTTACACGAAGAACGGGGCTCACAGCACGGGAGAACCGGCGGGCGGCAGCCCGGATGATCCCTTTTCGACGAGGCCTGGGCAGCCTCCGCACGGTCAGTGCGCTGAGGCGGCGGCGGGCAGTGTCGCCCCCATACCGGTGGGAGACGCACCGGGGGAGGGCATACGTGGGGAGGTGGGCGCGGAGCCGCCACGTGCCTTCGTGGCCGCTGATGGTTCGGTCCATGCGCCGACCGACGACACGTGCGATGTCTCGGACTGCGCGTCGCGAAGCACGCCGGATGCCCATTCCCCGCAGCTGCGCGATGGGTGCGCGCCTGTCGGCCAGGCCACGCACATGCACGACGGGTCCGAGGAGCATTCCTCGGACCCGTGTGTGGGGGCGTCCCGTTTCGACTATTCGGCGGTGGAAGGAACTCAGGAAGCCCCCGAAGATCCGGAGGAAGCTGAGCCGCTCGACGACCTCTAGGCGGGCGCGTCCGCGATGATCACCTGGGCGATGGCGCACGACCCGTCGTGGCTGACTGAGACGAGCACCCTCCAGGATGAGGAGGGACCCAGCGATTCCTCGCACGCAGCCGCAACGTGTCCGTGCAACGCGAGAGAGGGGCGGTTCCACTCGTCGTGGATCACCTCGATCTCACGCCAATCCACGTCGGTGTCACCGATGAGGGGAGGAGCACCGAAGAGGGCGCACGACCAGGCCTTGATGAAAGCTTCCTTTGCGGCCCACAGGCCGCCCGCGTGACGGGCCACGGCCTCCTCGAAGCGGGCGGAACCGGGCTGAGCACCGGAGGTGGCACCTGCGCGGGCGCGGACCCGGCGTGCCTCCCGGGGCGTGAGCACGCCCGACAGGAAGGCCGACCCCGGCTCCCTCACCTGAGCGGCAAACTCAGGGAGGGAGACCAGGTCAACGCCGAGTCCGCGCATCGCTCACTTGCCTTCCGGCAGGTGGTAGAAGCCGTCCTCGCCCAGGCGTGCCGACGGATCCAGCAGGATCGCGGCCTCCACCTCGTGCGCATCACCCGCGATACCGGCAGCCGGGTCGTCGGGCAGATGGCGACCCTCCACCGAGGTGAACAGCGGGGCGTGGCCCAGCATGCCCATCTCGATGTGACGCTGGCCGTTGCGCAGTCGGCGATCCGACGCTGCGCGCCACGCCTCGAGGCGCTCGCGTCCGACCTCGCGCTCCACGATTGCCTCGAAGGCGGCCGGGTTAACCAGCGCCAGGAAGCCGGAGACGTGGCCGAAGCCGAGCGAGGTCGCGAACGCCGCGCGCACCGGTCCACGCGAGGACAGGTTGAGCGGGGAACGCAGCCACACGAGCGGGCCGTACTGCTCCATCGCGTCGTCGACGCAATCCAGCGCGACGTTCGCGGGGATCAGACCCGTGCGGAACACGTCGATGATGCCTCCGACCTGGAACACGCAGGCGCCGCCCTTCGCGTGACCCGTGAGGGTCTTCTGCGAGATGACCAGCAGCGGGTTACCGGGGGTGCGGCCCAGCGCCATGCCGACGCGGGTGTGCAGATCCGACTCGTTCGGGTCGTTCGCGTTCGTGGACGTGTCGTGCTTGGACACGAAGGCCACATCGTCGATCCCCACGCCGAGCTCTGCGAGGTTACGAGCGATGACCGAGTCACGCCCGCCGCGTGCCACCGCGAGGGCACCCAGACCGGGGGCCGGGATCGAGGTGTGCGCGCCGTCGCTGAACGTCTGCGCGTGTGCGACGACCGCCAGGACCGGCAGGCCCATCTCGAGGGCCACCGAGCCTCGAGTCAGCAGCACGGTGCCGCCGCCCTGCGCCTCGACGAAGCCGCCGCGGCGGCGGTCATTGGCGCGCGAGACGAAGCGCGAGGAGATGCCGCGAGCGAGCAGCTCGTTCGAGTTCGCCGTCGCGTTCATCGCGCCGAAGCCCACGATCGACTCGACCTGAATGTCGTCAATCGCGCCGGCCACGACAAAGTCAGCCTTACCGGCCTTGATCTTGTCGACGCCCTCCTCGATGGACACCGCAGCGGTTGCGCAGGCACCGACCGGGTTGATCATTGAGCCGTAGCCGCCCACGTAGGACTGCATCGTGTGCGCAGCCACGACGTTGGGCAGGGTCTCCTGCAGGATGTCCTGCGGGTATTCCTCGCCCAGGAAGCGGTCGACGAACAGCTTGTGCATCGAACGCATGCCACCGAAGCCGGTGCCCTGCGTGGAGGCAACGGTCGCCGGGTGGACGACGCGCAGCAGCTCGGCGGGGCTGAAGCCAGCGGACACGAACGCATCGACGGCGGAGACCAGGTTCCACACGGCGATCGGGTCGATCGAATCCAGCATCGAGGCCGGGATACCCCAGCGGGCCGGATCGAAGTCCGTCGGGAACAGGCCACCGATGCGGCGGTTAAGGGTCGCGCGACGAGGCACACGCACTTGGGCGCCGGACTTGCGGGTCACCTGCCACTCACCGAACGCGGTCTGTTCGACCATGGTGAACTGCGGGTCGGCCTCGGCGTAGGAGCGTGCCTCGGCCTCGTCCTCGACCGTGAACGTGATGTCGCGGTCCAGGAAGACCATGGCCGACTCGGGCGTGTAGCCGTCGTGCAGCGGGCCGTCGTCGTGGAAGAAGCGCACGCCGGAGCGGGCCACGACCTCGTCGCGGTAGCGATCGAAGATCTCCGACTCGGGGACCAGCTGGTCGTCCTTGTCGTACCAGCCACCCACCGGGGTGTCCGACCAGGTCAGCAGGCCGGTCATCCACGCCAGCTCGAGCACGCCCGCAGGGGTGAGCTCGACGGTGCCGTCGGTGTGGATACCGAGTTCGGCCTGCACGCGGGTACGAGCGCTGCCCCACGGGCCGACCTCGCCGTGACCGACGATGACGACCGTGTCGGCCAGCGACGCGGTGGTGTGACCCCACTGCGACGGGTCGACGTGGGGGACGGCGACCTGGGAGGGCGAGGGCAGAGCGGAGACGGTCGCGACCGGCTTGGTGGCTTCAGCCTCGGGAGCTGCGACCTCCACCTGGGCGCGCAGCGCGCGCAGGTCGATGGAGGAGTCCAGGCCGCCGGTCAGGTCGGCGTCCACAGGAGCGGTGGCAGCCTGAGCGCGAACCTCGGCGCTCGAGAGCGCGAGCAGCTGCTGCGCCATTTCCTCGGTCGACCACGTGCGTACGCCCGCAGCCTCGACGGCGGCGACCATCGGGTCGTTGCCACCCATGAGACCGGTGCCGCGCACCCAACCGATGCGGGGGTGAGCGATAGAGACGCGCGAACCCCAGATCGGCTCGGCTGCCCAGCGGGTTGCAATCGCGTCGAAGGAGGCCTTGGCTTCGGCGTAGGCACCGTCGCCGCCGAAGATGCCGCGGTTCGGGGAACCGGGCAGTACGACGTGCAGGCGGTGGTCAGCGTGAGTGTCGGACCCGATTGCGCACAGGCCGGCGATGGAGCGCTCGACGCTCCACAGCAGCAGACGCATCTGGTTCTCCGAGGCCGGGCCAGCGTCCGCCAGCGTGCCGGAGACGCGCGGGGCTGCGAAGGGGTAGAACAGCGTCGGGACCAGGGCTTCCTTGGTCACCTTCACGTCGGCACCCACGGACTTGGTCTGCTCGGTGCCGATCCACTCCACGAGAGCATCCACGTCGCGGTAGGAAGCCAGGTTCGCGGGAACCAGCCACAGCTTCGCGCCGCCCGCAGCGTGCGTGCGGTACAGCTCCTTGGCGAAGGCCAGGCGCGAGGCGGAAATCGACGAGGAGGTCGCAATGACGGTCGCGCCACCGGCGAGCAGGCCGCCCACGACCGCGCCGCCAATGGAGGCGGGGGTCATGCCGGTCACCACGGCGACGTCATTCGCGTAGGGCAGGTCCTCGGAGGACGCCAGAGCGTCGGATGCGATCTGCTCCAGGCGAGCGGCGCGCTCGTGATCGCCCTCGGTGCGCAGGCGGTTCGCCCAGTACGAGGCCTGCTCGGCCACGGCGCGGCCCGTGCCCACGAAGGACGCTCCCTCGGCGAGGGTGCCTTCGGCGACGTAGCGGGCGACGTCTTCACGTGCGGAGGCCCAGCGGTCGTCCAGGAGGACGGCGCGTGCGGCGTCGAAGCGAGGCTCGACCAGGTCAACCCAGCCCGACCCCAACTCGGCGGCCACGGCGTCGATGACGCGCGCGTCGTCGGAGGAATCCTCGCCGGTGGGGGCGGGAGCGTTCAGGCCCAGCTCGGACAGGACCGTGCGGGCGGTCTTGGCCAGGACGCCGTCCTCACCCGTCACGGACGCGGCGTAGGCATCCAGCGCGGCGGAGTCGACGACGCCGCCGCCAGCGGAACCGCCGGCGCTGGGCAGGGAGACGGCGATGC
>NZ_ALCA01000111.1 GCF_000278725.1 Actinomyces sp. ICM47
GCGGTGAGACAGACGGAACTGGCCACGGCCTCGGACGTGGAGGCGGCCGCGCGCATCGCGCTGGAGGCCGCCGAGCGTGCCCTGTCCCGTGCCGCCACTGAACGCGACCGGTTGAGCGCTCGACGTTCCCAGGTGTCTCGAGAGGTCTCGGATGCGCGCCGCGCCCTGGACCGGATGAGCGCGGAGCTGGCGGATGCGATGAACTCAGCGAACCAGGGCAAGATCGCGGCCGAACAGACGAGGGTGCGCGTCGAGGACCTGCGGCGGCGCGCCCTCGAGGAACTTTCGCTCGAGCCAGAGCAACTGATCGCCGAGTTCGGGCCGGAGGTGATGGTGCCGGCGCTGCCCCTCGACCCCGACGACGTGGAGAAAGCCGAAGCCGCCAAGCCACGCGCGTACGTGCGCGCCGAACAGGAGCGCGCGCTCGCCACAGCGCAGAAGGACCTGGAGAAGCTGGGGCGCGTGAATCCGCTGGCGCTCGAAGAGCACGAGGCGCTGGCGGCGCGGCACAAGTTCCTGGTCGATCAGGTGCAGGACCTCAAGGCGTCGAAGGCGGATCTGCTGCGTATCGTCCAGGACGTGGACCGCCTGGTTCAGGAGGCTTTCACGGCCGCGTTCGCGGAGACGCGCAAACAGTTCGAGCACGTGTTCGGTGTGCTCTTCCCGGGCGGCCAGGGCGACCTGGTGCTCACCGATCCGGAGGATATGCTCTCGACCGGCATCGAGATCGAGGCCCGGCCCGCCGGCAAGAAGGTGAAGCGCCTGTCGCTGCTGTCGGGCGGCGAGCGTTCCCTGGCCGCGATCGCGTTCCTGGTCGCGATCTTTAAGGCGCGCCCGTCTCCGTTCTACGTCATGGACGAGGTCGAGGCCGCCCTGGACGACATGAACCTGACGCGCCTGCTCACCATCTTCAAGGAGCTGCAGGAGACGTCGCAGCTCATTGTTATCACGCACCAGAAGCGAACCATGGAGATAGCGGACGCCCTGTACGGCGTCACGATGCGTGATGGAATCACGAGGGTGGTGTCCCAGCGCTTGGCGGACTAGGGAAGGGGTCCTCGCGTGAAAAGGCCATTGCTTCTACTCGCGATGACACCGCCACCGAAGAAAATGAAGACAGAGATTTTTGGAACCGAGAGAGGAGGACAATGAGCAAGAAACAAGAGGGGACCTACCGTCTTGCGGGAGGAATCACCGTTACCGACGCTGATCTTGAAGCAGATGCTCAGCGCTTCGAAGCGGGCGAGTGCGACGGAGTGTGGAAGCTTCTGCCGGGGCGTCCGCAGCTCTTCGGCGAGGACACGATGCCGGTCGGCACGCGCCTGCCCGAATCCTTGGTTCGGGAGCTCGACAAGGCGGCAGGGGAACTTGGACAAACCCGCACTGAGCTTGTGTGTCGTTTCATTTCTGACGGCTTGATGTGCTGAATCCGTTAGGTCGAGGAAGGGCGTCTGCCACTGTGCGGTTACAGACGCTTCTTGTTCTACAGGATCCGCATGGCCTCTAGAAGTCGGCAGTGTCATCAGTGTGGATAAGCATGTGCGGCGTGTGACTCCTTACGGCGATAAGTGCGTCACCGTTGTCTTGGACTTTACGGCCATTTGCAATCGCAGTGGTCCCTCCCGACTCTTGAAGACGACCTCGATCCGCTACAAATTGGTATCTAACACCTGGCCGGCCTCTCAGCCCGATGCTGGTGTGAGTGCATTGAAATCGTTGGGATGGACGGAATCACCGATTTTAAGAGTACTGCCGCCGAGGTACGACATATTGCTAGAGCGGGCATGGACCCCTGATGCGTTGTGCGACTCGACGGGATTGCTGTCGATGAGTGCCGCAGATGTATCCAACAAAACATCACTATCGGTGTGTGGGCCGGGGATCTCCCGTACAAGGTACGCAGGACGCTAGATACCAGGTCATGCCCGCTCACGTAGCGTCAGCAACAGCAGCCACTCGAGCTGTTTGCCAGCGATGAGCATGTCGCCCTAGAGGTCATCTGGAGCGTCTACCAGAACATGGCTGACAGCTACCACGAGCTTGCCACGCGCGCGCGGGCAAGGATCGGTCCACCCGCTCGTAGTGGCCCGGCCCGCCGAGCTTGCCACGCGCGCGCGGGCAAGGCGAGCGTGGTGCGTGTAGTCCTCTGCGATAGGTGCTGAGAACGACACGCGCGTGGGCAAGACCCTGATGCAATTTGAAATCAACGCATTGGCCTCCACGCGTGCACCGAGCTACCTGACTGAACTCCTCACGCTGGGGAGCATACTCAAATGTCGTGTCGGTGCCTTGCGAAACCTCACCCGCGACATCACCTGAGTACTCTTCGAAACCGGCGGTAATCCCTAACTACACCCGCCTTTGTGAAGAGCGACTTATGGCATCGATAGATTCTTGTTCAAGTGACCTTGTATACTTTGTCCAGTCTTTAAGGGCATCAAATTCGTTTGGCCATTTTTTGGTGAGTATTTGTCTTAGTTCTCTTAGCTCTTCTTCCGTCTGGGCGATCCTATCTTTCATCCATGAGTGCTCTTTCAACCATGAGCGGTGGCGGGGAGAACCGGCAGGATATGGGTTGAGATTGCGTAGGGTCTTAAGCTGCGTTTCAGTTTTGATATATTGTGTATAGTGTCGGGATACTTCGTGGATCGAAAAGAATTGTGATTTGATTTTAACCCAGTGGATCGGGACTTTAATCCAGGAAAACTTAGATTTTGTTCCCTTGAACTTGTGACTAGGAGGGTTTTGTTTGAAACCAAGTTCCGTTAGGTAGTGTACGTAGATCATGTGTTCGAGGTTATCGCCAATAATCACTGATTCGCTGGAGGAAGCGTGCATGATTACGTGTGCCAACCATATCATTGTCGCAAGCGAGAGTGTCCCAATTATGGCTCGTGCCCACGGGTGTATTTCTAAGTCAGTTATGCCTGGAGGGGAGATTGCTAGCAGTGTAAGAATTATTGATAATGAGTATAGGAGTATGAATTTGATCATAAACCATATGAAAGTCAGAATGCTAAATGGCTTATATGCTCGAGCTACTTGTCTCCTAATAATTTTTCTTAAAACTATGTCGTTGGCGAACCTGCTAATGGCCCTATCGTCGTCTCTGTATTCTGCATGCGCGTTCAGTAGGTCCAAGGTTTTGGTGAAGTTATCTTCTCCGCGTATTGAGATATTTGTGATGGCTGTTGTGGCGCTGATAATCAAAGCCAATATTGAGCTTATTGCAAGGATATTGTCCTTCATGTATTCTCCTGGTGTGTGATCTGATCTAAATTGACCGATGTTATTGAGGTTGTTTATGTTTGAATTATTGTAGTCAGTGTACAACTTGAAAGAGGTGCATGCTGTTTAGTAAACAAGCTATGTCGAGGAGGCTAGGGGTGGCGGCGTCGCTGGGTGATAGCAATGAGCTTGTTGAATGCTTCGGGGGGTGGTAGTCGAAGGTGGTGCTGGGGTAGTTGTCGAATTTGTAGGCGAAGGGGTTGAGGTAGGGAGATTTGGTTAGGGGATGGGCTTGTCAGTACATTCTTGATGGTCTGGTCAGGCGGTTTATGTCCAGGCTGTGTGATGTCGTTCGTTGTGGAGTGAGATTGGTGCCGGGAATGCTGACCTTTGATCTGGATAGGACGCGGGCTTCTGGATAGGTTAATAAGCTATCCAGAACTGCGTTTCCTATCTAAAAGAGTGAGGGTGTTCGGTGGAGTGTAGGTGGCACAGGCCAGCTGCCGCTAGGTGGGTCTAGCTGCGCACTAGTGGGTTAACACAGCCAATAGAGGTGTCTGGCTGCCAGACGCTGCGCGCGGTCACCGCCCGAGCAGCCAGCGGCCAACCCGAAGCTGACGAGCAATGCCGACTATCCAGGTGCTACCACCTAAGACCGGAGCGCAATGAATCTTCGGGCGGCCGCGCGCCCATGATGCAGGGGCTTCCTCCACTGATGACATGTGACGATCTAGTATAGCGCCTTTGCCGCAGCATAATGCCGCACAGTCACCTTGCCAGCAAAATGCAGTGCCCGCTGCCTCATGGCAACGGCGGTTCGAGTATGAAAACGCGGGCAGGGACCCTCTGTCCCTGCCCGCGCCTCGAAGCTGTGCGTCCCGCCGCTGCGGGAGCAGTGATATCAGTCGTTCATGAAGTGGCGTTCGTCCAGGATCTGTGCGCCAGCGCCCACCAGGGAGGGCAGGTGCTCGTTCGCGTGGTGGCCGCAGAAGAAAAGCTGGCCGCCCGACGGCATGGTCGCACGAACCCAGGCGCGAGCGCCGCAGGCGTCGCAACGATTCGCCGCGCTCAACTGCGGCTCGTCCAGTACGGGGCGTTCAAGAATCTGTGCCTTCATGCATCCATCACACACCATTGAGTCACCCCCGCGCACCCCTGTTCACCGGGGGCGCAATCTCTGACCACCGTCGACACCGCGACACAACGCCTCACGGGCCACGATAACGCAGAAAAAAGCCCGCGAGAATGTCGCGTGCGACGAGCGGCTAAACCGCGCCGATCAGCGCAAAATAGCCCAGGCCTCGTCAAGCGTGGAAAGCCTCCCAGAACCCACGCCACACGCCCAGCGGACCGCAAATGAGCACGTAGCCACCTATGATTCACCTCGTGACTCCTACCGACGCATCCGACTACAACGCACGGCACCTCTCCGTCCTCGAGGGCCTCGAGGCGGTGCGCAAGCGCCCCGGCATGTACATCGGCTCCACCGACCACCGAGGCCTCATGCACTGCCTCTGGGAGATCATCGACAACGCCGTCGATGAGGCTCTGGAAGGATACTGCGACACCATCGACGTGCGCCTCCACCCCGACCACTCCGCCTCCGTCGCCGACAACGGTCGAGGCATCCCCGTCGACATCGTGCCCGGCCAAGGCCTGACCGGCGTCGAGGTCGTCTACACCAAGCTCCACGCCGGCGGTAAGTTCGGCGGCGGCTCCTACGCGGCCTCCGGCGGCCTCCACGGCGTCGGCGCCTCCGTCGTCAACGCTCTCTCGGCGCGTCTCGACGTGCAGGTCGACCGCGGCGGCAAGACCCACGAGATGTGCTTCCGCCGCGGCGAGCCCGGCGAGTTCGACGACTCGAAGCAGCGCACCCCCAACTCGCCTTTCGCGCCCTTCACGGATGGTTCCATCCTGAAGACCGTCGGTAAGGTGAAGAAGTCGCAGACCGGTACGCGCGTGCGATTCTGGGCGGATTTCCAGATTTTCCCGGCCACGGCATCCTTCTCCTGGGAGGATCTGCTGGCGCGCGCCCGCCAGACCGCGTTCCTCGTGCCCGGCCTGACCATTAACTGCTACGACGAGCGTGGCGACGAGGAAGTGCGTGAGAGCTTCCGCTTCGACGGAGGCGTCGTCGACTTCGCGAACTGGCTGGCCTCCGATGGCCCCGTCACCGACACGTGGCACATCACGGGTGAAGGTACCTACAACGAGACCGTGCAGGCCCTCGACTCAAAGACCGGCCACCTGCGCGCCACCCAGGTCGAACGCACCTGCGAGGTCGACATCGCGCTGCGCTGGGGCATCGGATACGACACGGCTATCCGGTCCTTCGTCAACATCATCGCCACCCCCAAGGGCGGCACCCACGTGGCCGGCTTCGAGCAGGCGGTCCTCAAAACCTTGCGCGCCGCCATCGACAAGAACGCGCGCAAGCTCAAGGTCGGTGCAAAGGACGGGCGCCCCGAAAAGGACGACGTGCAGGCCGGTATGACAGCCGTCATCACCGTGCGCTTCCCCGAGCCTCAATTCGAGGGCCAGACGAAGGAAACGTTGGGCACCCCGCAGATCCGAGCCGTCGTCAGCCGTGTCGTCGCCGACTGGCTGAAGGACAAGTTCGCCTCCTCCAAGCGCGACGACAAGCAGCAGACGTCCCTCCTCATGGAGAAGGTCGTCGGCGAGATGAAGGCCCGCGTGTCTGCGCGCATCCACAAGGAGATCTCGCGCAAGAAGAACGCGCTGGAAACCTCCTCGCTGCCCGCCAAGCTCGCGGACTGTCGCCTCGAGGATGTGGCTGAGACAGAGCTGTTCATCGTCGAGGGCGACTCCGCCCTGGGCACGGCCAAGGCCGCGCGCAACTCTCAGTACCAGGCCCTCTTCCCGATTCGAGGCAAGATCCTCAACGTGCAGAAGGCCTCGACCGCGGACATGCTGGCTAACGCCGAGTGCGCCAATATCATCCAGGTGATCGGCGCGGGTTCAGGCCGTACTTTCGACCTGCCGCAGGCAAGATACGGCAAAGTCATCCTCATGACCGATGCCGACGTCGACGGCGCACACATCCGCACCCTGCTGCTGACCCTGTTCTTCCGCTACATGCGACCCATGGTCGAGGCCGGGCGCATCTACGCGGCCGTCCCACCCCTGCACCGCATTGAGGTCGCGGGCAAGGGACGCAGGAAGCGTGAATTCATCTACACCTACTCCGAGGATGAGCTGCACCGCAAGCTCGCCGCGCTGCGCCGCTCGGGCCGTACGTGGAAGGAGCCGATTCAGCGCTACAAGGGCCTAGGTGAAATGGACGCCGATCAGCTGGCGGAGACCACGATGGATCGTGCCCACCGGTCGCTGCGTCGAATCACCCTGGCCGACGAAGAAGCCCTGCGCCAGGCGGAGGACGTGTTTGAGCTGCTCATGGGTTCGACCGTTGGCCCGCGCAGAGAATTCATTGTCACTGAATCGGCCGGCCTTGATCGCATGCGGATTGACGCGTAATTTCGGGCACAAGCTGTCAACTTTCTGAAAAAGCGTTCATCATGAACACACAAATATCCGAGGTCAGTGTGACTTAAGGCCCGATTACCCGCTAGGATGTTACGCATGACAGGACTTGCGCAGCGACTCACGCCGCCCGTGTCCGTCCCGTACCCGGGCAGTCACCTCGGGTTGCGCTGGCGGCCCATGATTGGCCGTGACGCACCCGCCGTGTACGCGCTGATCTCCCTGATCGAAGACGACGATAACGCTATTCGGCGCACCTCCGTGGAAGACATCGCGGACATGATGGAGGGGGAGAACGGCCGCGATTGGGTGGATACGATTGTCGGCCTTGATGCGAATCGGAATATTTGCGCGGTCGCATCGGTGCGTGTGCTGCGCGGCATCCATGAGGCGGCGACTGCCATCGTGAGCGCCTATATCCATCCGCATTGGCGAGGCCGCGGCGTGGGTCGAGCCCTTCTGTACTGGCAGGACGGGCGTGCTCGCCAGATGCTGGTCGAGACTTTCGG
This sequence comes from Actinomyces sp. ICM47, assembly GCF_000278725.1. Taxonomy (GTDB): domain Bacteria; phylum Actinomycetota; class Actinomycetes; order Actinomycetales; family Actinomycetaceae; genus Pauljensenia. The sequence goes on from NZ_ALCA01000111.1 coordinate 7,239, forward strand.
TGCCGAATCGGACGTCCCTGTGTCAATCTCGAACCTGGTGGATGCGCACATGACGGATCGCCGCCGCCTCTACATTGCGGCAGGCTTCTTTGCCAAGCGCATCTACCGTGTCATGTATCGCGATCTGGCGGGCGGCGAAGTAGCCCCTCAGGCGCGCCACGGCTACCGCATCGTACCGTGGAGCCAGGTTCCGCAGGAACAGATCCGCGCGATCCACATGGAGGCTTTCCAGCAGGCGTTCCGTTCTCCGCTGCGTGCCCTGTGGTGGGATGACGCGATGAATCACTTCGATCCGCGCTGGTCGTTCGTGGCTGTGGACAGCGAGGGCGAGGTCGTCGGCTATGCGATGACGGGTCGTCCTGCGCAGCGCTGGGTTGCCACCGGTCGGCCGGAGGCCTATATCTATCTGCTCGGCGTCGCCGAGGCACACCGCGGTCGTTCGGTGGCTAGTGCCCTCGTGGGCAACGCTGTCGCAGCCGCATCAGCGTCGGGTGCGTCACGCATTGGGCTCGATGTGGATATGTCGAGTCCTGATCGGGCGCATAGTATTTATGAGCATCTTGGTTTCGTTGACGAAGCCGCCGAGGTTTACTACACGATCGATCAGTAGTCCGCTAGGAGTCGAGCATGAGCATTCCTCTCGCGCAGAGAGCCGGTGCCCCTGAGTTCGTTCCCTTCCCGGGCGAGCATCACGGCATCGAGTGGGAGCCGCTGACGGCTTCTCATCATGTCGGCTTGTCGGCGCTTTTTGCGCGCATGGAGGCTCGCGATAATCCGCCGTACCGCACCAGCCCGGACGAGGTAAAGGAGATGCTCTCGTCGGCCTCTCATTGGCGAGGCCTCGTCGGGGTTGCGCGCAGGGGTATCGCCGCGGGTCGCCTCGTTGCCTTCGCGCAGGTGGTCCTGCGATTCCCTGGGCGCGTGGAGTGTGTGTGCGTCGGGGGAGTGGATCCAGACTTTCGGCGTATCGGCCTCGGTAATGCGATTGTCGATTGGCAGGAGGGGACGGCGCGCCAGATGCTCGCCGGTGTTGAGGGCGACGGTCCTGCGCAGATTACCTGTCACGTTGAGGCGGGGCAGGATGATCTTGAGGCGCAGCTGAAGGTGCATGGTTTCCGCTGGGCGCGCACCTACTACGAGTTGCGCGCGACGCTGGAGGACCTGGCTCCGATGCCGGACCTTGGGTCGTACATGAGTATCGAGGCCTGGGATCCCCAGTGGGAAGAACCAGCCTTGCGTGCTGCGAACCGTTTGAACGAGTCGGAGTGGGGGCGTCCCCCGCTCACGCAGGAGCAGTGGATGCAGGGGCGCACCGCTTTTGCACCCGAATGGTCTTTTGTTGCCGTGGATCGCACGGGTGATCGTCCGCGCGTCGCGGGCTTCCTGCTGGCCTCGCGCTACGAGCAAGACTGGGCGGCGCTGGGGTGGCGCGAGGGCTACATCGACCAGTTGGGCGTGTTGTCGGCGTGGCGCGAGACACACGTTGCAGACGCGCTGATCCTGGCCTCGATGTGGGCGCAGGAGCGCGACGGCATGGATCGCTCGGGCACCGGCGTCGGTTCTGCCAACCACACGGGCGCGCTGGCGGTCTATGACTCTCTGGGCTTTCGCACGGTCGGGCAGACCCGGCTGTATGCGATCGAAGTGTGACAATCGTCCCATATTCTGGAACAGTGTCAAACTAGGACGATTGTGTGTTGTGTTTCACGTTTGCAAGCTTCTTGTGAGGAGTGAGTTTCTGTGAGCACTTTCGCGGGAATCGCTCCCTTAGTCCTAATTGTCTGACCAATTAATTTTTTAGGCTCGCAGCGGAGGACCGTGAGCGTCCTCGGTGCCACGCGCGCCCCATCTCCACAGTGCGGAGCCAGCATGACTACGAAGTCGTCAGCACAAAACACATCCATTCCGCCTCTGGTCATTCGAAGCGCCATCGTTGCCTCTCTCGGCGGCCTGCTCTTCGGCTTTGACACGGCGGTCATTTCCGGTGCGGAAGAAAAACTTACCGAGCTGTACGCTCTGTCCTCCTTGGGTGAGGGCATGATCGTCGCCATCGCAACCATTGGTACGATCTGCGGTGCCATCGTCGCCGGTAACCTCGCCGACCGCTTCGGTCGTAAGCCGATCCTGTTCTGGATCGGTGTCCTCTTCGGCGTTGGTGCTCTGGCAACCGCGCTGGCCCCTCTGCCCGCACTGGTCACAGGTGCGGATGGAACTGTGTCGGCCTCGTCCTCCTTCCCGATCACCTTCTTCATGGTGTTCCGCTTCCTCGGCGGCGTTGGCGTGGGCCTGTCTTCCGTGGTCGCGCCCATCTACACCGCTGAGATTGCGCCCGCTCGCGTGCGTGGTCGCCTGGTCGGCCTGGTCCAGTTCAACATCGTCTTCGGTATCCTCCTGGCCTACGCCTCCAACGCGGTGATCCGCGAGATCGCCCACGAGGAGACCGCGTGGCGCTGGATGCTCGGCGTCATGGCCGTCCCCGCCGTCTTCTTCCTTGTCTTCCTGGCTACTGTGCCCGAGACTCCGCGCTGGCTCCTGGCTCATGGACAGGAAGAACGCGCTGTCAAGATCTCCGAGCGCCTCACCGCCACCCAGGCAGAGAGCCACGAGCAGATCGACGAGATCAAGGCGCAGATCGCCGAAGACGCCGCGGGTGGTAAGGTCGCCTTCTTCACGCGCCGCTACCGCAAGGTCATTCTCATGGCGTTCTGCATCGCGATGTTCAACCAGCTCTCCGGTATCAACGCGATCCTCTACTACGCGCCGAAGGTCATGAAGCTCGCAGGCGGTGCCGCCGTCCTGGGCGACGCCTTCCCCTACATCGGCTCCGTCATCGTCGGCCTCATGAACCTCATCGCGACCATGGCTGCCCTGACCGTCATCGACAAGATCGGTCGCCGCCAGCTCATGATCGTCGGCTCGATCGGCTACCTGGTCTCCCTGGGCTTCCTCGCCGGCATGATGTTCGCCTACGAGGGCGGCTGGTTCGAGGAGGGCAGCGCTGCTCCCGTGTGGCTCATCCTCCTGGGTCTCCTCGGCTTCATCGCCTCGCACGCCTTCGGTCAGGGTTCGGTCATCTGGGTGTTCATCTCGGAGATCTTCCCCAACCGCGTACGTGCGCGCGGCCAGTCGCTGGGTTCGCTCACGCACTGGGTGTTCGCCTTCATTACCACCTATGCCTTCCCTGTGCTCACCGATAAGCTCGGTGGTGGCTACGCTTTTGGAATCTTCTTCCTCGCGATGGTCGGTCAGCTATTCTGGGTCCTGAAGGTTATGCCCGAAACCAAGGGCATCCCGCTCGAAGAAATGGAAGAGAAGCTGGGGTTGACGAATGACTAGAATCGTGAACATCGGGGAAGCTCTCATCGATGAGATCACCCGCCCAAACAGTGAACCCGTCGAGGTCGTCGGGGGATCGATGCTCAACGTCGCAGCCGGTCTGACCCGGCTGGGTCACGAATCCGAGCTGGCGACCTGGTTCGCGCGCGATGCACGCGGCGACAAGGTCCGCGAGCACGCCGAGGCCGCGGGAGTGACCCTCACTCCCGGCTCTGACGGAGCCGAATTCACCACGGTTGCCCATGCGGCAGTCGACGAGAAGGGCCATGCCACCTACGAGTTTGATCTCTCGTGGGACGTGCCCGCCGTTGAGGATCCCGAAAGCGTTGGACACGTGCATACCGGCTCCTACGTGGTCGTCGTCGAACCTGGTGCCGACAAGGTCCTGGCTGCCGTTAAGCGCCAGGCTATTCGTGGCACTGTCTCCTACGATCCGAACATCCGTCCCGCTCTGCTGGGGACGCCGGATGAGGCCCGCCCGCACGTCGAGGCGATCGTCGCCCTCGCTGACGTCGTGAAGGCGTCCGACGAGGACCTGAAGTGGCTGTACCCGGATCGTCCCATCGAGGACGTCCTGCGCGAGTGGTTGCAGTCCGGTCCCTCCCTGATCCTGTGCACGCGCGGCCCGTGGGGCGTCTACATTTTGACTGCCGCCGAGCGCGATATGCTGGTCGTCGATCCTCTCGATGTCGAGCTCGTGGACACGGTGGGCGCGGGCGACTCGCTTATGGCAGGCCTGATCTCCGGCCTGGTCGACGCGGACCTTTTGGGTTCGGCTGAGGCGAAGCAGCGCCTGCGCGAGGCGTCGTGGGACCAGATCCTGCCCGCCATTCACCGCGGCATCATCACCTCGGGTATCACGATCCTCTACCAGGGCGCTTACTCGCCCACGCGCGAGGAGGTCAACGAGATCCTGGCAGCAGACAAGACGCTGCGAGGCTGACAGGGGAGCAATCCTCGACTGATGGGTGTGGGCCCGGCCGATTGGCCGGACCCACACCCATATCAGCGTGACCCTGACAAAGCGGTGGGGTGGCCGGGATTTTTCCCGGCCACCCCACCGTCGTAACAACAGGAGAGCGTCAGCCAATCGCCGCAATCGCGAAGGTGATCGGCACGCCCGAGCCGTCTCGGCGCTCGTCCTCGGCGGGCAGCTCCACGGGGGTGCCGTCGGAGGCAGCAGCCCGCCCAGGCCTCGTGCCGACCCACGCGATGTCGAGGCGATCCTCGCCGCGCAGGAAACGCTGACAGCGCACGCCCTGTCCGCCGCGGCCCTTCGACGGGTAACACTCGAAAGGCGTGACCTTCACCGTCGTCTGGCCCGTGCCCGGCAGCGCGCCCAGCGCCGCGGCCACCGTCACGACGACAGCATCGATGGGAGCCTCGATCACCCAGAAGCCCAGGGCCACGGCACCGGGGTTGAGCTTCATGCCCGCCATGCCACCGGCCGTGCGACCCTGCGGGCGAACTTTCGCCGCGGGCGTGCGCAGCAGCTGTGCATCCGAGGAGATAAACACCAGGTCAGCGTCGTCCGTGCACTGATCGAAGCCCACGAGGTGGTCGCCGTCCTCCAGGGTGATGACCTCCCACTCGTCGCGCTGGAGCACGTCCGGGCGCAGCCGCTTGACCGTGCCGTGGGCCGTGCCCATCGCGACGATGGCTTCGCTCTCAGGGTTTAGGAGACCCACGGCGGGCACATCCGTGTGCAGGAGCATCGAGGACGGCATAGCCCCGGCCAACGACAGACCCGTCTCGAAGCGGGGGAGCGCCGGCAGGTCCACGACCTCGATGCGGTGCGCGATGCCATCCTGGGTCACCACGGCCACCTGCGAGCGCACCGTCGAAGCCAGCTGCACCCGCCAGCCGTCCGAGGCTGCGCGCGGACCCGGCTCGAGCGGCTCTCCGCCCTCGACGCGAGCAAGCGCGCCCGAGGAGGACAAAACGACCACGCACGGGTCGTCCGGGATCTGCAGCTCCAGGCCCTCACCCGAACGCGACACCGACGGCAAGGCTGCCAGGGCGGCATCCTCCGCAGCCACCGTAGCCCCCACTGGCGTGCCCGTCGAGGCCATGAGCAGCGTGCGACGCGGCGTGCCCAGACGCTTCGAGACCTCGCGCAGCTCCTTCTTCACGAGCTTGCGCAACAGCTTCGGATTCTCCAGGATCTCGCGCAGGGAAGCGATTGTCGCCATCAGCTCGTCGCGCTCAGTCTCCAGCTCGATGCGGGAGAACTTCGTGAGGCGACGCAGGCGCAGTTCCAGAATGTAGTTCGCCTGGGCCTCGGACAGGTCAAAGGCCGTCATGAGGCGCTCACGCGCGCTCTCCGCGTCATCGGAAGACCGAATGATCGCGATGACGTCATCGATGTCTAGGATCGCGATGAGCAAGCCCTCGACCAGGTGCAGGCGATCCTCACACTTTGTCAGGCGGAAGCGACTGCGGCGCGTGGTGACGTCCAGGCGATGATCCAGGAAGACCTGCAGCATCTCTTTGAGGCCCAGCGTGCGCGGCTGGCCATCCACGAGCGCCACCGCGTTGATCGAGAAGGAATCCTCCAGCGGCGTGCGCTGGTAGAGCTGCTGGAGCACGGCCTCGGGAACGAAGCCGTTCTTCACCTCGATGACCAGGCGCAGGCCGTGGACGCGGTCAGTGAAGTTCTGGACCGACGAAATGCCCTTGAGACGGCCCGCGTTCGCGTTTTCCTTGATCTTTTCGATGACCTTCTCGGGTCCCACCATGTAGGGCAGTTGGGTGACGACGATGCCCATCTTGCGGGCCGTCACACGCTCGATCTGGACCTTCGCACGGGTCTTGAACGCGCCGCGGCCAGTCTCGTAGGCCTCTTTGATGCCTTCGAGTCCGACGATGACGCCGCCCTCAGGCAGGTCGGGGCCGGGAATGTAGCGCATGAGGTCGGTGACGGACGCCGACGGGTTGTCCAACAGATGAATGGCACCAGTGATCGTCTCGGAAAGATTGTGCGGGGCGATATTCGTCGCCATACCCACGGCGATGCCCGAGGCACCGTTGACCAGGAGCTGCGGGAATGCGGCCGGCAGGACGTCGGGCTGCATGAACTGGTTGTCGTAGTTGGGGACGAAATCGACCGTGTCCTCGTCCAGGCCCGTCACCAGGTCCAGCGCGGCGGGTGCCATGCGCGCCTCGGTGTAACGCGCTGCGGCCGGACCGTCATCCAGCGACCCGAAGTTACCGTGTCCATCCACCAGGGGAACCCGCAAATTGAACGGCTGAGCCAGACGCACCAAGGCCTCGTAAATCGCGGAATCGCCGTGCGGGTGCAGCTTGCCCATGACCTCGCCGACGACGCGCTGAGACTTCACGTGCCCCTTGTCGGGACGCAGCCCCATCTGATCCATCTGGAACATGATGCGGCGCTGTACGGGCTTGAGGCCGTCGCGCGCGTCGGGCAGCGCTCGGGCGTAGATGACGGAGACCGCGTACTCCAGGAAGGACCCACGCATCTCATCGGACACGTCGATCTCGGAGATATTTTCGTCTTTTTCGGGAATGTCGACGACCTGGTCCTTTTTTGCCATAGGCGCAATTATGACGCGGGAACGCTCTCATTTCGACTGGGACGCAGGTTAGGGGCACAATTGTGGGATGAATACTTGGACCCGCATAGAACGAAGCGGCTTTTACCCGCGCGCAGTGGAGCGTGCGCTACGCCGAGCGCTGGGAACAGGAGAACCGCTCGCGACGCTGTGTCAGGTGGACACAGGCTTCGACCGGGGTTCCGTGTTCCGTCACCTCACCGTCGCTTCCTTGACCGAGCGGGCAATCGTCCAGCTGCACGTCGACGAGATGGACGGCGGATCCGCGACCATCGCGACGGCCGTGCACCGCGTGACCGACATCGCCGGATATTCCACGATGGAGGTTTTCACTGACCCCGAGAACGCCGTCGGCCTGTCCGAGATGACCATCGCGCTGGACTTGAAGGGGGCGCGCCGACTTGACGTCGAACCCGCCCGCTGCGACGACCCGAATTGCATGGCCGACCACGGCTACACGGGTACTTCATATCCGGACGATATGACCTTCCGCGTGTCGGCGGCTGCCGACGGGCAGGATGCCTTGGACGAGGCCGTCGAGTTCGTTGATTGCCTGGCTGGGCTGATGGGGACCCGCAGTGAGTGAACGCGTTATGACACTGGACATGCCCGGCGCTGACCTGCCGGGCACCACCGATCCGTCGATCACGGACATCATCCCCGGCGCGCTCGCCGCCATCGACCCGGCTCTGCCCGGCGCGTCGTCCGAGGCCGCCAGCGCGCTCGGGATCGAGGCCGGGGCTGACCAGGTGCTCCTCATCCTCGTCGACGGCTTTGGCTATGAACTCATGCAAGAGCACTTGGGGCACACGCCGACGCTTCGTCGTATGCGGGCCGACATCCGCTCGATCCACACGATTGTGCCCTCGACGACGTCGGCTGCGATCACCGCGTTTGGCACGGGCGCGCGCCCGGGGTCGACCAACATGGTGGGCTTCTCCGTCGCCTACGGGGGCGGCGTCATGAACCTGCTCGCTATGGAGGGCGGTCCCGCGCCCACGCAGTGGCAGCCGGTCCCCACCTATTTTGAGCGTCTTGCCGAGGAGGGCGTGTCCTCAGCGGTCGTATCGCCCGCGCGCTTCGCCGGGTCCGGCCTGACGGGCGCAGCACTGCGCGGTGCGCGCCACGTGCCCGCCGATACCCTTGAGCAGCGCGTGAGCGCGGCCCTGCGCGAGCTGCGCGCGGGCACGCCTGTCGTCTACCTGTACTGGTCCGAGATCGACCATTCGGGTCATGCTCACGGCGTGGCCTCCGATGCGTGGATCGGACAGGTCGAGCAATTTGATGCGGGCCTGGCAATGCTCATGCGGGGCCTGCCGAGCGGCGTACGCGTCGTTCTGACGGCCGATCACGGCATGATCAACGTGGAACCAGACCGCATTATCGACGTGGCCTCCACGCCCGCCCTGCGTGAGGGTGTGCGAATCGTCGCGGGCGAGACGCGAGCGGCCCATGTGCACGCCGAGGAGGGACGCGCCGACGAGGTTGAGGAACGCTGGCGTGAGACGCTGGGGGAGAGCGCCTGGGTGCTGTCGCGCGCCCAGATGCCCGCGCTCATCGGCGAGGGCAGCGGCGCATCGGTTATCGGCGACCTGCTTGTTCTTGCGCGCGGGTGCGGGGGAGTGGTCGATTCGCGGACACAGAGCGCGGCGGCCATCGCGATGCCGGGCATTCATGGCTCGGTGACGCCGACTGAGATGCGTATCCCCGTCGTGACGCTCTCCTAACAATGTCGGCCCCCTGTTGTCAGGGGGCCGACCTGTTTACGGCTTCGAGCCAAAGACGATTTCGTCCCAACTGGGCACCGAGCGCCGCCCCTTCTTAGAGGACACGCTACGTGTCAGGCGGTTCCCTGAGAGACCCTGCGCAGGTATCGATCCGGTTGCGGTCAGCGCGCCTCCCGTCAGAGCAGACACAGCCCCCGTCGTCGTGGGAGCATTGTCCGCGCCGGAGGACTCGCCGCCAGCGGTCACGGCCTTCATGGGCAGCGCGGGAGTGCGCTGCTCCTCTGAATTCGCCGCGGCCTCGGTCCCTTCGGAAGGAGAGGCGGAGTCAGAGAGCCACGGCAGCGCGTGGGAAGAGGTCTGGGCACCGTCACGCGTCGAGCGGATACCGACGGGGATGGCACCGGTGACCTGACGGCGCGTGGGCAGGGGGATGGCACCGGAAGCGGGCGTACCCGCGTCCTGCTCAATCTTGGTGCGCGCGGAAGCCAACGAGTAGATACGTGCGGAGATCGGGCCGCTCGACGGCTCAGGCTCGGCGGAGTTCTCCGCATCCTCACCCGCGATAGCGGCCAGGTATTCTGCTTCTTCATCCTCCTCGTCGCCCAGATCTACGTCGACCTTCTGGCGTTTGCCGCGTGCAGCGTTCAGTTGATCGATCAGGGCCTCGCGGGTGCGTAGATCCTCTTCGTCGGGATCAGGAGCCGGCGCGGGGCGGGGGATGGGAGAGAAAATCGACGAGGAGGGGGAAGCAGAGACCTGTTCGGTCAGCCACTGGGCCTCCTGGTCGATGGCCTCGAGCGTGCCCGAGTTCGACAGATGCCAGTGGGCCGCGTGCTCGGCTGCTCCCTGCACAAAGGTGACGATGATCTGCCAAGGTTCCCCGGCCTCGCGCGTCGCGGACCAATCGAGGGAGGACGGCTCGACGCCACGCGCCGCCAGACGGTCCAGCACGAGGTCGCCCATCGTGGGGCCGCCCTCACCGATGCGCACCGCTTGGGCCCGAGACAGCGCGTAATCTTTCTCAGCCTGAACGGGAGCCTCAAAACGCTCAACAGCCTTCACGTCCATGCCGTGTGTGGATGCGATCTCCTCCGGGGTCGCACCTGCGCGCAAGAGAGCCTGAATGTCGCGGGGAGCAAGAGTAGGACGCGAGGGCGTGATATCCACCTTGGGGCGGTCACGGCGGATAGCGCCGCGGAGCTCGTCCGAGATCAAGATCGAATAGCGTTCACCCTGGGCGTCGGTGAGCACCAGGGACTCGCCGTCGGAGCTGGTCCCGAGCAATTCGAGCTCAATCATCGCTTCCTCCTCATACGTCACGGTGGAATCGTCTCAAATTATGCGCACAATGTCGCGTAACGGCGCGCGTGTCACACATACGATGGCACATTCGTTCCACAAGTGTTATCCTCCCTGCGCATAGACACTCGTATAAAACTGTACGAGGGTGAAAGGGGAGAACCATGGCAACCGATTACGATGCACCGCGTAAGAACGAAGACGAGGTCTCAGAGGACTCGATTGAGGAGCTGAAGTCCCGTCGCAACGATGCCGGTTCAGCCGAGATCGAAGAAGACGAGAACGAGGCTGCCGAGAACTTTGAGCTTCCCGGTGCCGACCTGTCCAAGGAAGAGCTGACCGTTCACGTCGTTCCGCGCCAGGATGATGAGTTCACCTGCTCGGAGTGCTTCCTCGTCCACCATGCGTCGCAGCTCGATCACGTGGATGCCAACGGCAATCCTGTGTGCACCGAGTGCGCGATGTAAGGTAGAGGGATGTTCGGACGAAAGAAAAAGACATACAACGACGACTTCGACGAGGTTGAGGCGCTGCCTCGCCTCAGTGACGAAGACGCCGAAATCTGGAGTCAGCCCGGTCCTCGCAACTACAAGGACGTGGATACCTCCGAAGGCTACGTCGACATGGGTGCCATTCTACTCCCGTCTCGTCCGGGTATGCAGCTGCGCACCCAGGTCGCCGACGACGGCACCACCGTCCTGCAGATTCTCGTAGTACTCGGTAACTCGGGCATCCAGATGAGCGTCGCTGCCGCGCCGCGATCCGGCGGAGTCTGGGATGAGCTGCGCGATGAAATCCGTGCGGGCTTCGAGAAGCAGGGTGCCAAGGTTGCCGACATCCGCACGCGCTACGGTGCCGAGCTGCTCGTTGATATGCCGATGAAGATGCCTGATGGCCGCTCCGCGACCTCGCGCATGCGCATCCTGGGCCGCGAAGGCGACCGCTGGTTCGCGCGCATCGACATCATCGGCCCCGCCGCCGCCAACGCTGAGTCCGGACTCGAGATCGAAAAGGTCATCGACCGCATCGTCATTCGTCGCGACGAGCAGCCGCGCACGCGCCTGGAGCTACTGCCCGTTCACCTGCCCGCAGGCGCCCAGGAGGACTGACATGGCCTCGTGGATTTCTCGGGTCGGTGCGGCCCTCGGCCTGGATAAGGACGCGCGTTCCTTGGATGCCGCCCTCGACGAAGATTCTGCGCGCGCCGCCCGCGGCGTCACACCCATCCGCGACGTGACCGACCGCAGCCACGCGCTGGTGTTCGGCACCCTCCTGAGTATGACCTACCCGCCGAAGGAGGGTACCCAGCGTGTTCTCGTCGCCACGCTCTACGATGGAACCGACACGCTCGAATTGCGCTGGCCGGGCCGCTCATCCATCCCGGGCCTGAGCGTCGGTCAGCGCCTCGAAGTTGAGGGCACCGTCGGTCGTGTTGGCGAGCGCACGGTCATCATCAATCCCCTGTACCATGTCATCGCGGGGGAGGGCTGATGCCCGCGCCGCGCTGGATGAGCCAGGCTGCCTCCGAGAAATTCTCGTGGTCGCAGACCCTGGGCGGCACACGCGGCGTCATTGAGACCAGCGCTCCCGGGCTGATCTTCGTCATCGTCTACGTCGCAACCCACGCCCTCGTGCCAACCCTCGTCGCGGCCTCCGCCGTCGCAGTCATCGCCTGCATTATTCGACTGATCCAGCGTCAGAGCACTCAACAGGCCGTCTCGGGGTTTTTCGGCGTCGCGGTTGGCGTTATTCTGGCCGCCGCGACCGGGCGTGGCGAAAACTATTTTGCGTGGGGGATCGTCACGAACCTCGCCATGGCCGCGGCCTTCGCCCTGTCAGTCCTCGCGCGGCGTTCCCTGGTCGGCTTCTTCTACGCGATGCTTACCGGCCTCCCAACGGGCTGGCAGCGTGACCCCTCCCTGCGCCCCCTCCGCCGCCGTTGCGCCCTGCTCACGTGGATGTGGGCGGGTTTGTTTGGCCTGCGCGTCGCCGTCCAAGCCCCCCTGTGGGCCGCAGGCGCGGTCGCGGCACTCGGCATCGCCAAGCTCGCCTTGGGTCTGCCGCTCTTCGCGCTCGGTGCCTGGGCCACCTGGTGGGGCCTGCGCGACTACTCCTCGTCCTCCGTCTCCTCTTCCGAGGACGGGGACGCTACGGCCTCGCGCAGCTGATCCAGAGCCGACGCATCCGAATCCGGCACCAGCAGCAACAGCTCGTCCGAGGCCTCGAATACGTCATCGGCGCTGGGAGTGAGCGGACGCCCATCGCGCAGTAGCGCAGCCAGGACGGAGCGCGGGGGCAACTCCAGGGAGTGCACGCGCCTGCCGACCACGGGCGAATCCTCGGGAAGAATCAGTGCGTGCATGGACACAGCAGCGGTATTGAACGAAAAGAGACGCACCGGGATGCCGATGGAGACAGCCTCCTCGACCAGAGCGGTCATGATACGCGGCGTCGACACCGATACGTCGACACCCCATGCCTGATCGAAAAGCCACTCGTTATTCGGATTGTTCAGGCGTGCGACGACACGCGGGACGGCGAACTCTGTCTTGGATAGCAGCGAAATCACCAGATTCGCTTTGTCGTCGCCGGTCGCTGCGACAACGACGTCCGCCTCCTCCACGCCGGCGTCACGCAGAGCATCAGGCGAGCAAGCGTCCGCAAGCACCCAGTCCGCGTCCGCGACGGTCGCGATGCGCAGCTTCTCCGGCATGTTGTCGATGAGTGTGATGTCGTGGCCGTGCGCCAGCAGCTCCAGGGCGACGCTGCGGCCCACCGAACCCGCTCCCGCGATGACGATTTTCATGCTCATTCCTCCGTCTTGGGCGGACTCGCCAGCTGGTCACGCAGCTGCGTCGTGTCCGTCCCGTTGATCGCGAAATACAGTTGATCGTGCTCTTGCACAACGAAGCTGGGTTCGGCCGTGCGGATCGAACCCAGGCGCGATGTGAAGATGACCCGGCATCCTGTGAGTTCCTCGACGACTGCGAAGCTCAGGCCATACCAGTGGGGGGAGGGGGTCACGTTGACGAGGCCGACCGCGCCGGTTGGGTGGGACCAGATGAGTGAGGCATCCGGGGGAAGCATGCGGCGAAGGACGGATTCGGCGGTGCGCTGCACGGAGGCCACCGTGGGGATGCCCAGGCGCTCGTAGAGATAGGCGCGCGTGGGATCGTAGATGCGGGCCACCACGTGCTCAACGTGGAAAACCTCACGTGCGACGCGCGCGGCGATAATGTTCGAGTTATCACCCGAAGAGACCGCCGCAAAGGCGTACGCGTCCTTGATGTTCGCTTGACGCAGGCAGTCGCGGTCCATGCCTACGCCCGTGACTCTCCGGCCAGAAAAGTCGGGGGACAGGCGCGCGAAAGCCTTGGAATCCTGGTCAATAATGGCCACGGAATGACCCACTGCGTCGAGCGTTGATGCCAGGCGGGCACCAACGCGCCCGCAACCCATGATCACAAAGTGCACGAGAACCAAACTACTCCGGTGCACGCCAGATGGCCACGCGTGCTCATGTGTCTTTCCCAGACGCGGGTCAGGTGGACTACGCTTAACATTCGTGATGAACTTGTTGGCTTACGCGAAGCGCGTGCTCATCGGGCGCCCGATGCGATCGGACGCGATGGGTCACCAGCTTCTCCCCAAACGCATTGCCCTCCCGATTTTTGCTTCGGACGCGCTGTCGTCGGTTGCTTATGCACCCGATGAAGTTCTCTTAACGCTGGCGCTCGCCGGAAGCATGGCAGCCGTCCAATCCGTGTGGGTGGGCGTTGTGGTTGCCCTCGTCCTGGCAGTCGTGGTCGCTTCCTACCGGCAGACTGTCCACGCCTATCCGTCGGGTGGCGGCGATTATGAGGTTGTGACCACGAACCTCGGGCGTTCCTGGGGACTACTTGTGGCCTCGGCTCTGCTGGTCGACTACATCCTGACGGTCGCCGTCTCGATTTCCTCGGGTGCCAGTTACATCACCACAGCCGTGCCATCGTTGCTCGGTCATGAGGTCCCCATCGCGGTTGCTCTCGTCATCATTTTGGCGACGCTCAACCTGCGCGGTACCCGTGAAGCGGGCAGCGCCTTTGCTGTGCCCACGTACGTGTACATGTTTTCTATCGGTCTCATGGTTGTCGTCGGCTTCGCGAAGATGGCGACGGGCCATCTAGGTACTGCCCCCACGGCTGCCTACGATCTCGTGGCGGCCCCCGGACATGCCGACGGCTTGGCCGGACTGGCGGGTGCCTTCTTGCTCATGCGTGCCTTCTCCTCGGGCTGTGCGGCCCTGACCGGCGTCGAAGCTATCTCGAACGGCGTGCCCATGTTCCGTCGCCCGAAATCCCGCAATGCCGCGACAACCTTGGCGATGCTGGGCATGATCGCGGCCTCCATGATGATCTCAATCCTCGTGCTTGCTCGCGCCACGGGCGTCAAGATCGTCGAAGACCCGGCCGCGCAGCTGACTCTCGACGGTGCCCCTGTCCCTGAGAAGACCCCTGTTGACCCCGCGATTTCACAGATCGCTTCCGCGGTGTTCGGGCACGGATCCGTGCTGTTCATTCTGGTCACCGTCGTCACCGGCTTCATTCTGGTGCTCGCTGGAAACACTGCGTTTAACGGCTTCCCAACCCTGGCCTCGGTCCTGTCACGCGACTCCTTCCTGCCTCACCAGATGGTGCGTCGCGGCGACCGCCTGTCCTACTCCAATGGCATCGTCGTGCTCACCGTCGCGGCGATCGCGCTGATCGTCGGCTTCCAGGCACAGACCACACGCCTCATCCAGCTCTACGTCGTCGGTGTCTTCATCTCCTTCACGCTCTCGCAGCTGGGCATGATTAAGCACTGGAATAGGCAGCTGCGTACGCGCCAGTCGGGTCAGGAACGCATGAGTGTGCTGCGCTCGCGCGCCGTCAACATCGTCGGCTTCATGATGACGGGCGCGGTTCTCCTGATCGTTCTGGCTACCAAGTTCACGCACGGTGCTTGGATCACCCTGCTGATGATCGCCGTTGCGTTCTGTGGTCAGATCTCGATTCATCGCCACTATAAGACTGTCCGTGAGCAGCTGCGGGTTGATGACTGGCACGCGCGCCGTGCTCTTCCGACCCGCGTGCGCGCCCTCGTCCTCGTCTCCTCCCTGTCTCGCCCCGCGATGCGCGCTATCGCGGCCGCCCGAGCTTCTTCACCGACGTCCATTGAACTCGTCTCGGTCGTCGCCGACGACGAGGAAGAGAACAGGATGCTGCGTCAGTGGCGTGCCTCGGGAGTGCCCGTGCCGCTGACTCTCCTGTCTGCGCCCTACCGTGACATCGCTTCGGTGATCCTGCAGTACGTGCGCAGTCGCCGTCGCGCGATGCCCACCGAGATGCTTGTCGTCTACATGCCCCAGTTCCTCGTCACCCACTGGTGGGAGAACCTGGTTCACAACCAGTCCGGTCTGCGCCTGCGGGCCGCTCTCCTGGACGTGCCCGGCGTGGTCATTACGATCGTGCCCTGGCAACTCGGAGAGGACGACGTCGTGGAGGGGCGTCAGCGCGTCAACGATCCGTTCTTGCGCGTGGGAGCACCGACCTCGTCTGAGTCGAATGCCCATGCTGAGCAGCCCGCTAATGCGCATGACACCGCTGAGGAGTCCTCATGAGTCACCGTCCGTCCCGTCGCCGCTCTTCTCAGCGTCGTCGCCCCGCAAACACGCAGCCCCGCGAGGGGGTCGGTGAGATCCTCCAGCTGACCGTCGGTGAACCCGCGCACGGCGGCGCGTGCGTCGCCCGTGACGAGAACGGACGCGTTGTCTTCGTACGCCACGCGGCACCCGGCGAGATCGTTCGTGCGCGCGTGACCGCCGTCCAGAAGAAGCTCGCATGGGCGGATGCCGTCGAGGTCCTCTCCGCCTCCGAAGATCGCGTGGAGTCCGTTTGGCCTCAGGCAGGTCCCGGAGGTGTCGGCGGTGGTGAACTCGCGCACCTGACTCCGGTCGCCCAGCGCGCCTGGAAGTCCCGCGTGATCGCCGGGCAGGTACGCCGCGTGGGTGGCGAGGCCCTGGCCGAGGCCGTGGATGCCCTCGGGGGAGTGCGTGTCGCGCCCGCGCCAGGGGATGAGGATCCGAACGATAAGCTGGTCGGTCGCCGTTCGCGCATCGACGTCGTCATCGACGAGGCGGGCCGCGCCGGCATGCATGAGTTCCGCGGCCGACGCGTGATCGCACTCGAGGACATGCCGCTGGCCGTGCCAGCGATCCGTGAACTCGGCCTGTTCGATGAAGGGACGCCGTGGCGACGCCTGTGGAAACCGGGGGACCGCGTGCGCGCGGTGGCCCCTTCCGGCGGCGATCCCGTTGTCCTGATCGGCGAGGACACCTACGCAGCCGACGGCGTGCGTATTGACGCCGATGTGTTGCGTTGGAACGTGCCCGTCGGTGGCGTGGAGGAGTCCTACTACGTGCGTCCCTCCGGCTTCTGGCAGACGCACGTGCGCGGTGCCGAGGTGCTCGCGAACGCCGTTCTGGCTGCGGCGTTCGGCGTCGACGAGGCCGGGGTCGGTCGCGCGGTCATGGAACTGTACTCGGGCGCGGGCCTGTTTTCCGTGCCGCTCGCGCGCGCTGTCGGCGAGACCGGTCGTGTTGCGACGCTTGAGGGCGAGGAGGGTGCCGTGCGTGACGCCGGAGAGAACCTCGCCGCGTTCGACTGGGTGGATGCCTTCGCCGGGAACGTGGATCACGAGGGCGTCGTCGACCTGTCGGGCCAGCTGGGAGCCGTGCCCGATGTAGTCGTGGCTGATCCGCCGCGCGCCGGTGCTGGTGCCGAGGTCTGCCAGGCCATCGCGGCCACGGGTACTCCGCGCGTCGTGCTCGTCTCGTGCGACCCGGCGGCGGGCGCGCGCGACCTGCGTGCCCTCACCGAGGCCGGGTACCAGCTCGAATCACTGCAGGCCTGGGACCTCTTCCCACACACCCACCACGTGGAGATGGTGTCGGTCCTTCACCGCTAGCGGCTCCTCCTGCGCTCCTGTATGCGCGACCCCCACGAGGTCTGCGTGCGGGCAGCAATAGCGCGGCGCTGATCGCGGTACATGCGATCCACCAGGTCGCGCTCGGACACCCAACCGACCACGCGGCGATCCTCATCCAGAACGGGCAACGCCTGCAAGCCGGTGGACCTCAGCGCCCCGAGAACCTCGGATGGGGGAGCGGAGGCCGCCACGGCCTCGTCGATGAGAGGCAGATCCGAGACGGGAGCGTCGAGCGAACCGCCCTCCTGCGTGAGTTCGGCCAGGCGCAGCGAGGACACGAGGCCCGCGAAGCGCCCCTCATTATCGACGACCGGGAGAGCGGTCTCCTTCGTGCGGCGCAGCGCCGACAGCGCGGAGGCAACGGAACGGGTGCAGGCCAGGACCTCCGGGGCTGCGATCATCCACTGCGAGGCCTCGCGCGTACCCAGCAGCGTGCCCTCAACAGGATCGTCAAGAACGTCGCCGCGGCGGCGCAGCTTCTCCGTGTAGATCGTCGCGCGGGTGAGGAAACGCGAGGCTCCCGTCGCAATGACGACCGCCAACATCATGGGGAGAATCAACGAGAACTGCCCCGTCATCTCCACGATGATGAGCACCGCCGTCATCGGCGCGCGGGCCGCACCCGCGAAGGCCGCGCCCATGCCCACCACAGCGAAGACGCCGACTGGCGAATTCGTCACAGGCGACAGCGCGTCCCCAAAAGCAGCGCCAGCCATCGCGCCGATAAACAGCGTCGGGGCGAACACGCCACCCGAGCCGCCCATGCCGATAGTGAAGGACGTGTACAGCGCACGCCCCACCATGAGCGCCAACAGGAAGCCGATCGAGTAGTTGCCCGCGATCGCCTCCTCCTCCAGCGGATAGCCCGACCCGTACATGTACGGGAAAGCCACGAGGCCAGCGCCCAGGAGCAAGCCAAGGACGCCCGGGCGCGCCCACTCGGGCAGGCGCGTGTGCGCCCATACCCAGTCAATGGCGTCCTCGGAGGCATAGAGAATCTTCGAGAAACCGAGGCCGCAGAGTCCCGCAACGAGACCGAGGAGGGCCACCCACCACATGTCCGACATGGACGCGAAGGCTAGGTTGTCGGCGACGCGCACGACCATCTCGTCACCCTGTAGGAGGCGCGCCACGATGGAGGAGGTGACGGCTGAGAGAACGACGAAGCCAAAGGTCTCAGCCGTGAACTCGACGAGGATGACCTCGAGGGCGAAAACCGCGCCCGCCAAGGGCGCATGAAAGGTTGCCGCGATACCCGCCGCCGACCCGCAGGAGGCAAGAAGGACGACGCGGGAGACAGGCATACGCATCCACGAGGCAATGGTTGAGCCGAGCGATGCCCCCACCTGGACGATGGGTCCCTCGCGGCCTGCCGAACCGCCGGAGCCGATTGTGAGGGCCGAGGCCAGGATCTTCACGATCGCGACTCGCCCGGGGATGAGCCCACCCTTGCGGCGCACCGCGAGCATGACCTCGGGGATACCGTGGCCCTTCGCGGATGGTGCGTAGCGCTGGATAAGTGGCCCGTAGATG
This sequence comes from Actinomyces sp. ICM47, assembly GCF_000278725.1. GTDB lineage: Bacteria > Actinomycetota > Actinomycetes > Actinomycetales > Actinomycetaceae > Pauljensenia. Next base: position 25,714 of record NZ_ALCA01000111.1, read on the forward strand.
AAGCCTGCTATGGCGGGGGACAGCAGCAGGAACAGCCACGGTGCCCAGCCCCAGACGCCGTGCGACTGCCCGATGTGGGTCGTGTACTCGTCGAAGCCGGTCGACACCCACGTCCACCCGCGAATCGCGAGGTTAAACAGGACCGCTGCCGCGCCGACAACCGCGCCGACGAGCGCGGCGGCCACGCCGAGCAAGGACCGATGGGCGGCGACCGTGTGGCCGACGCGAACGCGTGTCCCCGCAGCCGAGTGGTCGGACTGCGGGGACTTCGATGAGAGTGTCACAGGTTCGCGATCTCCACGTGAACGGGGTTATCGGTGTCGATGCCCCAGACGGTCCGGTAGAAGGCCAGCTCCGACAGCAGCGCATCCTTAATGTTGACGGCCGAACGGAAGCGGTGTCCCTCACCCTCGTAGAGCTTGAGGGCGACAGCGCTGCCGTTAGCGCGTAGAGCCTCATACATTTCCTGTGCCTGCGAGGCAGGCACCACCGGGTCTGCGGTGCCCTGCAGGAGCAGCAGGGGGGCCGTGATCTCCGCAACGTGGTTGATCGGCGAGCGCTGTGTCCACACCGGATCCGACCTGTCGAACGTGCCAAGCAGAATACCGTCGTAGTGCGACTCGAACTTGTGGCTGGTCTCCGCCAACTTCGCCAGGTCCGCGATACCTGAGAAGGAAGCGCCAGCGGTGAACACATCGGAGGAGGCGAGCGCGTTGAGCACGGTGAAGCCGCCGGACGAACGTCCACGGATAGCAATGCGTCGGGGATCGACGCGGCCCAGGTCGATGAGGTACTGAGCGCCGTCAATGCAATCCTGAACGTCCATGACGCCCCAATTTCCGTTGAGACGCTCACGGTAGGGGCGACCAAAGGACGTCGACCCACGGAAGTTCACGTCCAGGACAGCGAAACCGCGGCTAGTCCAGTACTGGAAAGGTATCTGCAGGCCGGGGCGCACCGCGCTGGTCGGGCCACCGTGCACGTTGACAATGAGCGGGGGCAGCTCGCCCTCGGGAGCCTCAAAGTCGGGGTTCACGGGCGCATAGTAGAAGCCGTGCGCTTCCTCACCGTCCGAGGTCTTCCACGTGATCATCTCAGCGGTGGAGACCAAGGCGGTGGGAACCTCGGCCTCAGAAGAAGGACGCAGCACCTTCGTCTTGCCGCGCGACACCTCAATAATCGCCGGCGTGTGCGTGGCGGAGTCAGCCAGGAAGACGACGCGGCCGTCAGCGGCAGCGACGTTACCGATGGGCCACCAGCCGGTCGCCCATTCCTCGGTCATGCCGTTGTCGATGCGCACGGTACCGATGTGCCACACCTGGTCCTCGGCCCACGAGCACACCAGGTAGTCGTTATCGAAGTTGTCGTAGGAGTGTAGGCCGAGATGCCAGTGCGGGTGTGAGAACGCGCGCTTGCCTGGGTGCAGGGCGCGGGTACGCAGACGCGACGTCCACGCGTTCGGGTCCTCGCCGTCCTTCCACGTGAAGCCCTGGGTGCGGTACAGGTTCGCCCAGCCGGAGGCATCATCCACGTGAATGAGTTCGCCGTCGAGCGTCCAACGCGGCTCGTAGACACACACGCCCGGCTGATCGACGAGGACGACCTCCTGGTCGATGGTGCCCTCAAAAGTCAGGGACGCCACGTGCAGCTGCGAGTAGGTCCACGGCATGTTCGGGTGGTTCCACGAGATCCATGCCAGCTTCGTGCCATCCGGGGACACCGTTGGAGCCTGCGCGAAGTCGGTCCCGCCGAAGACGGGAATGATGGCGTCGTTATTTCGGGCCGCCGAACCGTCCAGCGGAATTGCCACGATGGAGTTGACGGGTTCGCCTTCGCCCGAGTGATCCTCGGCCACCGCGTAGACGAGGCCACGCACGTCGGCAATCCAGAAGTCGCCGTAACGAACCTGAGACAGGGTCGTCAGCGGTCGTATGCCGCGGCGCGGCTCCGCCGTATCAAAGGCGTACACGCGTCCGTCGGTGCGATCCGAGAAAACAATGACGCCGTGGTGCACCGCGTACGCCTTGCCGCCATACTCATGGACGCGGGTGCCAATGTCTGGCAGACGCACACCGTCGATCAGCGGCAAGACCTCTCCCGTCTCACCGGTGCTCCGACGGCGCAGGAGTGTGCCACGCCCGCCCTCAAGCGGATGACCCTCCACCCAGTAGGTATCTGGCCCGTCCACGCGAACCTGGGATAGAGTGACGGATCGAGCAGTGAACGAGTTGCCCGTGATCGGGGACTTCCAGACGCCGTGGGGTGCGACGGTAACGGACATAGTGCCTCCTTGAGCGGTATGGCGAGCCAATACTCCTATCTTAATGCGCCCGCTAGGGGCCTGCGTGCATCGGGACCCGTGCGCGAATAATTTGATCTGTAGGTGAGACGCTGGGCATCTACACTAGAAGCCATGTCTGGAGCACTAAGCACGCGTGACTTGCTGTCGCGCTGTACCACCCCTCGGGAGCTGCGTCGCCTCGAGCGGGAACAGCTGGATCAGTTGGCGGCGCAAATCCGCGCCTTTCTGATCGACAACGTGTCGCGCACGGGCGGTCACCTCGGCCCGAACCTTGGTGTCGTCGAGCTGACGATTGGCTTGCATCGCGTGTTCCGCTCCCCCCAGGACACGATCGTCTTCGACACGGGGCATCAGGCCTACGTGCATAAGCTGCTCACGGGGCGCCAGGATTTCTCCTCGCTGCGCTGCCCGGGCGGATTGTCGGGCTATCCGTCGCGCTCCGAATCCGAGCACGACGTGTTGGAGTCCTCCCATGCCTCGGCGTCGCTGGCGTGGGTGGACGGGATTTCACGCGAGAAACACCGACATGGGGAACGCACGTGGACGGTCGGTGTCATCGGTGATGGCGCGCTCACGGGTGGCTTGGCGTGGGAGGCTCTCAACAACATCGCGGCCTCGAAGCACCGTCGCATTGTCATCGTCGTCAATGACAACGGTCGCTCCTACGCTCCGACTATCGGCGGCCTCGCTGACCACTTGGACGCGCTGCGCACCTCCGCCGGCTACGAGAAGGCGCTTGCGTGGGGTAAGCAACATCTTCTCAGCCATGGGACGCCGGGGCGCGCCGCCTACGATGCATTGCACGGCCTGAAGACTGGACTCAAGGATGCTCTCTTGCCGCAGGTCATGTTCGAGGATCTGGGCCTCAAATACATCGGTCCTGTGAATGGGCACGATATCGCCGCCGTGGAGACAGCTTTGCGTCGTGCGCGGATGCTCGAAGAACCCGTTATCGTTCACGTCATCACGGAGAAGGGACGCGGTTACAAGCCCGCCGAGAAAGACATCGCTGATCGCTTCCATGCCGTTGGCCCGATTCACCCGGAGACGGGCCTGCCCGTCGCCCCTGAACGCTTTGGCTGGACCGGCGTCTTCGCGGACGAGATCTGCGCCCAGGCCGCGACGCGCACGGATATCGTCGGGATTACTGCCGCGATGATGCTGCCGGTTGGTCTGGGTCCCATGCACGAGGCCTACCCGGGTCGCGTGATCGATGTGGGCATCGCGGAGGCTGAGGCGGTCGCCTCCGCTGCAGGCATGGCCTACGAGGGTGCGCATCCCGTTGTCGCCCTGTACGCGACATTCCTGAACCGCGCTTTCGACCAGCTTCTCATGGACATTGCTTTGCACAAGGCGGGCGTCACGCTTGTCCTTGATCGAGCGGGAATTACGGGGGCGGACGGTGCATCCCACAACGGCGTCTGGGATATCGCGATGTGCTCGCTGATCCCCGGGCTGCGTCTTGCCGCACCCCGCGACGAGGACACGCTGCGCGGCCAGCTGCGTGAAGCACTCGACGTCGGCGATGCGCCCACCGTCCTGCGCTACCGCAAGGGTGCCCTGCCTGAGCCGATGCCCGCGCTGCGCAGCGTTGGGGGAGTGGATGTTCTCCTCGACGAGGCCTGCCCGTCCTCACCCGCCAAAGTACTGATCGTGGGAACCGGAGCATGCGCGCCCGACGCCATTGAGGCGGGGGGACGACTGGCCGCAGACGGCATCAGCGTCACCGTCGTGGACCCCCGCTGGCTCATCCCCATTTCGTCCGGTCTGGTGGACATGGCCGCCGACTACGACGCCGTGATCACGGTCGAGGACGGCATCGTGCACGGCGGCTTCGGCTGGGCGCTGCGCGACGCTCTCGCGGAATCTGGAATACCCGTGCGCTGCCTCGGCGTCCCCCAGGGATTCCCCGAGCACGGGGAACGTTCCCGGATGATCGCTGACTTTGGCTACGACGCGGACGGCATTGAGGCGACGGCTCGCGGCCTCGTGAGCGTGGTCGCAGCGCGCTGACGCACGTTACTCGGGCGAGCCGACCCGAATGGATCAGCGAATGGTGGGGCTTCGACGCACACGCGCCGCACACATACCCATGCGTCGAGCGGACCCCTCAGACGCCGAGTGCGTCACACACCGGGTCGAGTGTGAGATCGATCTGCCAGTCCCTGGCTCCGCGCGTCACCATACGCTCCTCGACCTCGTCACCGGATGGACGCGAAGGATCCAGGGGCGCCCACGCGAGGTAGCGTTGCACCTGCGGAGCCAGCACCACCTCGGGTGCCAGCCCCACGCTGGCCGCCACCGAGGCGACCGCACGACGAACGACTCCCAGGCGCGCAGCCGAGGCCTCGTCGATGCGAACCCATTGGCGCGGTTCCGGGATCGAGCCGGGCTGCACTGGCTTGCGCTTGGGCGGCAGCTCGTCCTCGGTCAAAGCGGCCACGGACGCGAGCGCGCGCATCCACTCATCCTCGTACTGTCGGGCGATGGGGGAGCGGAACTCGTTGATGGACATGAGGGCACGCTTGTTGCGAGGCGGATTCGACGCCGCACGTACGAGCGCCGCGTTACGTACCAGACGCCCCGGGGACATGTCGATACGACGCGCGATTGACTCACGGGTCTCCCACAGCGCCTTGAGGACACCCAGACCTCGGCGCGAACGGATCTTGCCGGCCCCGGGGAGGGAACGCCACCGATCAGGCTTCGCGGTCGGCGGCTTGACGCTGAGTGCGTGCGCGAACTCCTGCTGCGCCCACTCCCAACGCCCCATCTGATCCAAGCGCTTCGACAGGCGGTAATACAGCTCCGTGAGCAGCTCGACGTCGAGCGCCGCGTAGCGTAGCCACTCCTTGGGCAGAGGGCGCACCGACCAATCCGATGCCTGATGATCCTTCACGAGGCCCAAGCCCAACACCTGCTCAGCCACCGCCGCCAGACCGAAACGCTCCAAACCCACGAGGCGAGCGGCAATCTCCGTGTCGAACAGAGCGGACGGACGCAGACCCACCTGACGCAGATTCGGCAGATCCTGCAGACAATCGTGCAGCAGCCACACGTCCTCAACACCGGGCTGCAACACCGACAGATCCGGCAGCGCATGGGTGTCAATCAGGAACGAGCCAACGTCCTCGCGGCGGATCTGAACCAGATACGGGTCCGAACCATAACGGAACCCCTGCGCGCGCTCCACGTCCAGCGCAATCGGCGTCGAACCCTGTGCCAGCGCGCGTGCGGCCTTCTCGAGGCCTTCTCGGGTATCAATGACGGCAGGGGTCCCCCCACGTGGCTGAGCGATAAGCTCCGGGTTATCCGTATCGCCCTGCGGCAAGCCACCGCCATTGTTTACCAGCACTCAAACTCCTTCGAGGTGACGGGTAGGAACGATGCCGGCCGTCTTGCGCATGGCGTCCGCCCACCCGAATAGATGCTCCCCAAGATACTCGCTATTGGGCGTCCACGAGGCTCGGACCTCGACAAACAGGGACGAGCCTCGCAGCTCCAGTCCACCGAACGCCTCGCTCATCTCACGAGTGACCGTGCCCGTGATGTCGTGGAAACCAGCGCCCGCGCCGTCAAGACAATCGAGCATCCACCCCCACACGCCCTCCGACAACATCGGATCGACGGCCATGATGGAATCCACCTGAGTGCGCATCTGACACACGATGCGGAACGTGCCATTCCAGCCGAGCTGGCCCACAGGGTCGTGCAACACGACCATGCGGCCAGTCGACAAAGGCTGTCCAGCGCTGTCCTCATCGATCGTGCGCATCGCGAGCGCAGCTGTAAAAGGAGCCAGCCGCCGAGGCGGTGGCACCTCCTCGAGGAGGATATGCGGCAGGTGGGAGGCCTGTCGCAGGGACAGCAGGGCCCGAACAAAGTCCTCGGGCACCGCGTTCTCATTCACGATTGAAATCGTACGGGTGTCATCTTGTCTTTTGTTACAGACGCGCCGCGCGGGGCCATCTCGATAAGTAGCGGGTACGTGTTTCCTGCAACGTATCGAGATGACCCCTAGGTTTTACAGGCCGCGCGGATTGCGCAGAATGAAGGCGGTATGTGGCCTGACATGGACGGTGTCTCCCGAGCGGTAGTCTCGGTGGTCATCGTCGCCCGCCGTGTCAACAACCGTGTGCCACAGGGACCCATACTTTGCGTCGGGGAGTGTAAAGTCAACCGCTTCCGGCGCAGCGTTGATCAGCAGCAGGAAATCGTCGTCGAGGATCCGGCGTCCGTCGGCATCGGGTTCACGAATCGCATCCCCGTTGTAGAAGACCATCGTTGAGCGCGCCCACGGCTGGTTCCATTCCTCTTCCGTCATGTGCGTGCCAGCGGGTGTAAACCACTCGATCTCACCCAGCTCAGACTCGCCGCCACGCTTGGCAGGCCCTTCGAGGAAGCGGCGGCGGCGCATGACCGGGTGATCGCGGCGCAGATGGATCAGGTCGCGCGTGAACTGCAGGAGCTTGTGGTCGTGCTTGTCCAGGTTCCAGTCGATCCACGACAGCTCATTGTCCTGGCAATACGCGTTGTTGTTGCCGCGCTGGGTGCGACCTAGTTCATCGCCGTGGGCGATCATCGGTACGCCCTGGGAGAACATGAGGGTCGTCAGGAAGTTGCGCTGCTGGCGGTAGCGCAACTCAATGATGTCCTTGTCATCCGTGTTGCCCTCGGTGCCACAGTTCCACGACCGGTTATCGTTCGCGCCGTCCGCGCCGCCCTCACCGTTCGCCTCGTTGTGTTTCTCGTTGTAGGACACGAGGTCGCGCAGCGTGAAGCCGTCGTGGGCAACGACGAAGTTGATGGATGCCATCGGCTTGCGGCCCGTCGTCCCATACAGGTCCGAGGAACCCGCCAAACGGGACGCGAAGCCGGGCAACGAGGAGAATTCGCCGCGCCAGAAGTCACGCACCGTGTCGCGGTATCTCCCGTTCCACTCCGACCACAGGGGAGGGAAGCCGCCCACCTGGTAGCCGTCCGCGCCCACGTCCCAGGGCTCAGCAATCAGCTTGACCTGCGAGACGATCGGGTCCTGGTGGATAAGGTCGAAGAATGCGGAGAGTCGGTCGACCTCAGCGAACTGGCGGGCAAGCGTGGAGGCTAGATCGAAGCGGAAGCCGTCGACGTGCATCTCGGTCACCCAGTAGCGCAGGGAGTCCATGATGAGCTGGAGGACCTGAGGGGAACTCATGAGCAGGGAGTTGCCCGTTCCCGTCGTGTCGAAGTAGTGGCGGCGATCCCCATCCACGAGGCGGTAATACGACGGGTTGTCAATGCCGCGGAATGACAGCGTCGGACCCATGTGGTTGCCCTCAGCTGTGTGGTTGTAGACAACATCGAGGATGACCTCGATATTTGCGGCGTGCAGTGCTTTGACCATCGCCTTGAACTCTGAGACCTGTGCGCCGGGTTCGCGGCTGGCCGCGTAGGCGTTGTGCGGAGCGAAGTATCCGATCGTGTTGTAGCCCCAGTAGTTCGACAGCCCCTTGGCCTGGAGCGTCGTATCGTTCGTGAACTGGTGGATTGGCATGAGCTCGACCGTGGTGACGCCCAGCTTTGTCAGATGCTCAATGATCGCGGGATGTGCCATACCGGCGTAGGTGCCGCGCAGCTCTTCTGGCACGTCCGGGTGGCGCATCGTCATGCCCTTGATGTGTGCCTCGTAGATGATCGACTCCGAGTAGTCGTGACCCGGGCTGTGGTCGCCCTGCCAGTCGAAGAAGGGATTGACGACGATGGAGTGCATCGTGGCGGCGGCGGAATCCCCGCCCTTCAGGACGAGGGGATCGTCGGAACAGTAGGAGAGGAGGGAGAGGGAATCCTTCAGCTGGCCCTCAATAGCCTTAGCGTAGGGGTCGAGTAGGAGCTTGGAAGGGTCGCAGCGCAGACCGTTCATGGGATCCCATGGTCCGTCGATGCGGTAGCCGTAGCGCTGGCCAGCGCGCACCTGCGGCACGTAGACATGCCACACGTAGGCGTCCACCTCCGTCATGGGGATGCGCATTTCGTTCAGGTCGTCATCGAGCAGGCACAGCGTGACTGCGGTGGCGACCGATGAGTAGATCGCGAAGTTGGTGCCGGTTCCATCAAAGGTGGCGCCCAGCGGGTACGCCTTACCAGGTCGAGTTTCCATACGAATAAGGGTGGCATGAACACCGCACAACTGGTGATAATCCGGGCAAAAATGAGCATGTGACTTGGATTACTGTGGTTTCGTTTTGCATTCTCGCCGGAAGGTCTGTTAAGGTTTTACCCGTTGCAAGGAACGGAAACGTTCCGGAGACAACGCGGATGTGGCTCAGTTGGTAGAGCATCACCTTGCCAAGGTGAGGGTCGCGGGTTCGAGTCCCGTCATCCGCTCGGGCGATTGGCGCAGCGGGAGCGCGCTTCCCTGACACGGAAGAGGTCACTGGTTCGATCCCAGTATCGCCCACGGAAACCCCTTGGGGTTATCGGGCATTAGCCCAGCCGCACAAGCGGTTCACGCGGATGTGGCTCAGTTGGTAGAGCATCACCTTGCCAAGGTGAGGGTCGCGGGTTCGAGTCCCGTCATCCGCTCTCAATCGGGAATCCACACGATCCCATTGGGCGTGGTGGGTTGGCCGAGAGGCGAGGCAGCGGCCTGCAAAGCCGTATACACGGGTTCGAATCCCGTACCCACCTCGGGCGATTGGCGCAGGGGTAGCGCGCTTCCTTCACACGGAAGAGGTCACTGGTTCGATCCCAGTATCGCCCACCATATTAGCCGGACCATAGGGTCCGGTTTTTTCGTATTTTCCCTCATGCTGCGTGATGTTGCGGGGTTATCGGGTTATAGGACACTACGTGTTGCTGGAGTGTTGACTTTTCGTTGTGCTGGTGCGGGAAAGTCGGTGTTTTAGTTGGTTGGGACCAACTATGAGGATGGACAAATCGTGTTGCTAGCAGGGTGACTTTTCGGCTTTGTCGCGCGGGAAAGTCGCTGTTGTAGGTGGTCGTGTTTGCCTAGTTCCTGTGAATGCTGCATCGCGGGCCTGTGTGTGGGTGCCCCATGATCCGTCATGGATTGGCCGTGTGCGACAGCGACCTGGGTTCCAACGCGTCCCGCATGTGAACCCGCTGTTTCGCACGTGGGCCGTCTGTTCCGCACGTTAACCCGCTGTTCCGTACGTGGGCGGGGTTGCCCAGACTCGGAATAGCGGGTCCACGTGAGGATGAGACAGCCCAGACTCGGAATAGTAGGCCCACGTGCGGACGAGAAGGGCATACCAAGGCGCGCAAGGTACGAACCCAGCAACACGACATGTCCTATAAGCCGAAGGATGGACACATCGTGTTGCTGGGGTGGTGACTTGTCGGCTGTGTTGCGCGGGAAAGTCGCTGTTGTGGGTGGTCGTGTTTGCCGTGTTCCCGGATTTGCCCAAATCGCAGACCACCTCACCCAGAACAGCCCATTTTTGCCGTTTTTCGGCGAGGTGGTCTGCACTTTGGGCGGCATGCTCCTTATGAGTGCCGCGCGTGCTGGTGATGCGTCGATTCGATGCTTCTCATGCCACCACGACCCCCAAATCACCCAGACACCGGGTACCACAGGGCACGAGATCGCAGCTCCAGTGCCCAACGGTGGCCAGGTCCAAAGCTGATACCCCGTGGCCACAGCGCAAACAACGAGTGGAGCACCAGACCGTGCGCGGACCCGACATCTAGCGATGCAACACGGCAACACCACGTGTCCAATAGCCCCAAACCTTGGAATTGCAACAACGTTATTTCAAGGATCTCTCAGGTGGGTTCGACCAGCACATGCGTTCGTTAACCCATCTGCTGGCGGCTGGGTGGCCACGCCTAGGTTTCCCGGGTGTGTTTAGCACTGTATGGGGTGATGAATACCACTCGTAGTTGTGCGGGTGTTCTGGCTGTCCAACTTGGGTGCATGTGGCGAGCTTGAAGGGGGACTGGCTGACTGGTGTTTCTGCTGCACAATGGGCGAATATGACATGCGGCGCACTCGTGTGGGCCATCTTGTTTGATGGGTTGGTAAGGGCGTTTATTCCGGATAATCATCATCTGTGAGCGACTGAAAGGCTAAAATCCTATCAGTCGGTTAGTACAGTCAAATAGGTGTGCCCGGTCGTTGATCATTCGTGCTGGTCGCGCGTCGGCACCCGCCGTTTCGACACGCCCGAACTTTCAAAATTGACACTAGCAATATAAATGGCGTAAATACACGGATAAAACGCCTTACGAATCCTAATTTTGGGGGTTGTGGGACGGTGTTTGAACCGTATCTTGACCTAATTACAGGGTAATGGCCTACACTGACGGGGTGTGAAGCGACATCGTCGCGCATCCCGTTGACAGGAGTTTTCTATGGTTGCGTTGAAGCACCGTCACTTTGGTGCCCTTCTTGCCATATGTGCACTGGTATTGAGTTTCTTTGGCGTCACACAAATCGTCTCCGCGTCGGTCCCTGCACATGCCGACGCGCCGGCCTGTCCAGCACCGGTGATGAATGTGAGCGACAAGGTTACCTTGGACTGGGACAACGCCCAGCTTGTTGATCACGCGGGGCACGAGGTCCACGCCGTGGGAGACTGGTGGGATCTGGGAGTGAAACTTCCTTGGCAGACCGAGGGACGCGTGAAGGCCGGTGACTATTTCACCTACAACGCGAATGTCGTCAATCAGGCGACGGGCGAGACCGTTCTGCGCCCGAATGTTGCGCGTGCCTTTACGGTGTACTCCCACGACAACGTCGCCGTCGGCTGCGGAACCTGGGCCACTGATGGGACGGTGACCGTCATCTTTAACGACAAGGTCGAATCCGCTGCGCAGTGGTACGGCACGGTCACGACGTATGGCCTGGCCAGCTATTCCGGCCCCGGGGGCGAGACCTACGTCGTCGAGATCGGTGGAAAGGCTACGCGTCATCTCGAGATGACGCGCCGTACCCCCGGTGAAGCCCGCTACCAGAAGGACGGCTGGATTAACCTGTCCGATTCTGAGGACGGCGATGAGAACAAAGCCATCATGTGGCGCGTCGTGCTGCCTGCGGGTGACACGGCTGTGACGGGTGCATCCATTGTCGACGAGGCACCCGCCGACTCCAGCTGGAGCTTTGACTGCGACACGGTCAACGAGTACACGAAGACTCACACCTACCTCGTGACCGACCCGACCACCTCTGAGGGCCTGCGCCGTGACAAGGACACGTCCAATGGCGCATTCGGTGCGGCTGCTCAGATCCAGTGCACGCCCACCAAGGTGACGGTCGCGCTCGGCGAGATCCCCGCCAATCAGTCGGCGATCATCCTGCTGCCGGCCCGCGTTGAGGGGGCTAAGCGAGCCAGTGATGTCGTTGGCGAGTTTTCCAACACCGTGACCTACAACGTTCCCGGCGAGAGGGTCGACCCGATTACGAAGGTGCTGCGCTACGGTGCGGTCGCAGACGCCAACGCTCACCAGACGTTCTCGGTGACGAAGAAGGTTGAGGGTGACCTGCCGGAAGCTGCGAAGGACCTCGACTATACGCTGGAGATCACGCTGAAGAACACCGCTGACCCCACGGTGGACAAGACCTTCAAGGCGACCATCAAGGCTGGCGAAACCTACACCTACCCTGCGCCACTGCCGCCGGGCACCGAGGTGACCGTGTCCGAGGGGGATCTGCCCGAGGCTGCCGAGATCACCTGGAATGATGCGGAGAGTCGTGTGTTTGAGACCGCCGATGGCGTCACGCTGGCAGCTGACAACCGAGAGGCGAGTTTCACACTGAGTGATGACCACATCTTCGCGCTCACCCTGACGAATACGCTGGCCCCCACGCCGTCGCCGACACCTTCGGAGACGCCCTCCACCCCGGCCCCGACCCCTTCGATGACGCCCTCCGCCCCGGCCCCGACTCCTTCGGTAACACCGTCGCCGACGCCGAACCTGGCGTCGACGGGTACCGACGCCGCTGGGCTGGGCGTGTTGGCGGGAATCGTCGCGTTCGCGGGTCTGTCGTTCGTGGCAGCCAAGCGTCGCCACCGCTGAGTCTTGCGCGGCACGCGCACAACTGACGTGGGTGGGAGGAGTAATGTTCCTCCCACCCACTCGTGTCGGCGTCTTCAGTACCCGTCAGCGCTTAGCGTGCTGCCAGGTAGACGCGCGCTTCCCAGGGGGCCATGGACGAGGCCGGGGCCGGGTTCAGTGTTTCTTGCTCGGTGTCGGAGCAGGAATCCGCTGTGTTTCCCAGGTACAGGTTCCAGCGCGAAGAAGGGAAGGCCTCGTCGATGAGAGCGCCTGACGGGACGATTGCGCGTCCCGAGAGATTCACGGCAACGAGAACAGCGGACCCCTCGCAGGAGCGCTGATAGACGAACAGGGCAGGATCGCCAGCGTCGATACGTTCGAAGGAGCCGACCGTCAGTGCCGGCACTCGGTGGCGTGCCTCGATGAGCGCGCGGTAGTACGCGTAAACGGAGGAGGGATCCTCCAGCTGTGCCTCGACGTTGATATGCGAGGCCGAGGCAGGCACGTCGATCCAAGGCGTTCCACTCGTGAACCCGGCGTTAGGGGAGGAATCCCATTGCATCGGGGTGCGTCCGTTGTCGCGCGAGATAGCCGCCAGACCGGCGGGCACATCATCGCCGGTATGGGCGCGCAGGTAGTTCAGGGATTCGACGTCACGGAAATCGGTTGGTCGGGTGAACTGCCCGCCGAGCATGCCGATCTCTTGGCCCTGGTAGATGAAGGGTGTACCACGCTGCAGGAAATACGCGGTTGCCAGGGCGGTCGCAGACTCGAACCAGGCGTTCTGGGGATCCCCGAAGCGCGCCACCGCCCGCGGCTGGTCGTGATTTTCCAGGTACAGGGCGTTCCAGCCACGCTCGCCCAGGGTCTCCTGCCAGCGAGTCAGTACGTCGGCCAACTCGCCGTCAGCCAGGGGACGTGGGGAAAACTTCCCGTTCTCCTGACCGAGGTTCACGTGCTCGAATTGGATGAGCATATTGAACTCGCGCCTGGCCGGATCACAGAACAGGAGGGCAGACTCGGGGGAGGCATTGGAAGCCTCGCCGACTGTGAACGTGCCGGGGTGGAGCGCGAACGTGCGCTCGTGCATCTCCTGGAGGAACTCGTGCAGGCGAGGGCCATCAGCGAAGCACTCGTGACCGACACCGAAGGGAGCACGGGCGGGGCCTCCATCGGGCAGGCCCGGGCGCTTGGAGATAACGTCGATTGCGTCGACACGGAAGCCGTCGACACCGCGATCAAGCCACCAGTTCATCATGTCGTAGACCGCGTCGCGCACCTGCGGGTTTTCCCAGTTCAGATCCGGCTGCTCGCGGGCGAACAAGTGGAGGTAGTACTGGCCCGAGGTTGGGTCGTACTCCCAGGCAGAACCACCGAAGAAAGACTCCCAGTTCGTCGGCTCTGCGCCTGGCGTGCCCGGTTCGAGGCCCGGGCGCGGATCACGCCAGTAGTACCAGTCGCGGCGCGCAGACTCGCGCCCCGACGCCGATTCAACGAACCACGGGTGCTCAATCGACGTGTGGTTGACTACCAGATCCATCACCACGCGCATACCCAGCTCGTGGGCGCGCGCAACGAGGGTGTCAAAGGCTGCCAGGTCGCCAAACAGTGGGTCAATGTCGCGGTAGTCGGAGATGTCGTAGCCGTTGTCGGCCTGCGGCGAGCGATAGATGGGGGAGATCCAGATGATGTCGACCCCGAGGCGCGCCAGGTACTCGAGGCGACGGTAGATACCGTCGAGGTCTCCAATCCCGTCGCCGTTCGTGTCCTGGAAAGAGCGGGGGTACACCTGGTAGAGGACCGCGTTCTTCCACCACGGGTCGGCATCAACACGAGCGGCGGGCAGAAGATCAGAGCGCAGGAACATGGGATCCTGAGGAGGCAGTAGGCGTCGTGAAGGCGACGAATGGATGTATCTGCGTACTCGCTACGGCTTCCGATGTCGTCTGGTGAGAGGAACCCTCCGAGACAACAACTTCGGAAAAGAAGTAGTCCTTCAGCAGATAGCCGCACACCAGCGTAATGACGAAGACGCCAGCGATAATCGCAGCGATCATCATCTTTCTCGTAGTGTCACCCGAAGAATCATCCATCGGTGCCATGGCGGGCCGAGGCTGCCTGGGCATGGGCGCGCCGTAGTGTTGCTGGCCGCCCTGCTGGTACCCGCGCTGCTGTGGGCCTGCTTGCTGATAGCCGCCCTGCTGGGGTCGTGCCTGTTGGTATCCGCCCTGCTGGTATCCGCCCTGTTGGTATCCGCCCTGCTGGTAGCTACCTTGCTGAGGCTGTGCCTGCTGGTATCCGCCCTGCTGGTAGCCGCCTTGCTGAGGCTGTGCCTGCTGGTATCCGCCCTGCTGGTAGCCGCCTTGCTGCTGGTATCCGCCCATCGGCTGGCGCGGATACGGCTGGCGATTGTTGGGCGGGAATTGGGCACTCATGATGGACTTTCGGGTAGGTGAGTCAAGTCTCAGGGATCGTTCTGTATCCTACCAGGCGCTAGGCTGGTGGCATGACGATTGACTACCTGACTCGGCCACGTCCGCTCTCTCCCCGCCAGGACATCCTTCCTGTGATCATCGGAGGGGACTTCGGCGTATACGGAATTGGCCGCTGTTTCAATGAAGCCTTCGGGTGCCGCTGCATCTGTGTGGGGTCCCAGCCGACCGAATCGATCACACGGTCACACTTTTTCGATGTCCGCCACGTGAGCGCACACGCCACCGACGCCCAGCTCCTCGACACGCTCATGATGATCGCGGGGGAGTTCCCCGACAAGAAACTCATCCTCATGGCGAACCATGACATCTTCTCCGCGTTCGTGGCCCGCAACATGGACAAGCTTTCGCGCCACTACGCGCTGCCCTTCCCGAACCTGGAGGTCATGGAGAGGCTCACTGACAAGGCAGAGTTCGCGCGCGCCTGCGAGCGCGCCGGCATCGACACGCCCGGTACGGTCGAGGTGGACTTCTCCAACGCCACGGACGAGGCCTGGGCGGCCCCGGAGATCCCCTTTACGTTCCCCGTGGTGGCCAAGGCCGCTAACGGCGAACCCTACGACGTCCTCGAGTTTGAGGGAAAGCGCAAGATCTGGTTCATCGACACGCCTGAGGAACTGACTCAGCTCTGGAAGACTCTGAAGGATGCGGGCTTCCGCGACACGTTCCTCGTCCAGGAACTGATCCCCGGGGACAACACCGCGATGCGTTCGATCACCGCCTACGTGGATTCGCGCGGTGAAGTCACGCTCATCGGCTCGGCCCGCGTGCTCCTCGAAGACCACGCTCCGACTATGATCGGTAACCCTGTCGCCATGATCACTGAGAACTTCCCTACGCTGTGGAAGGACGCCTGCACGCTCCTCACCGAGAACGGCTACCGTGGGTTCGCGAACTTCGATGTCAAGATCGACCCGCGCGATGGACGCGCCGTTTTCTTCGAGGTTAACCCCCGTATTGGCCGTAACAACTGGTACATGGCCGCCGCCGGTGCCAACCCCATGATCCCGATGGTTGCTGACCTCATCGACGGCCAGGCCTGCGAGCAGACGCAGGCCAAGGACGAGATCCTCTACACGCTGGTTCCCGACTCGCTGCTCCTGCGCTACATCATCGACACCGATCTGCGTGCGCGCGTCAAGCGCATCATCCGCGAGGGACGCCGCTTCGACCTGCTCCTGAACCCCACTGAGACGGACCCGCGCCGTAACTTGACCGTGTGGCTTCAGAAGCAAAACCACCGCCGCAAGTTCGCGCGCTACTACCCGAAGCCCACCGAAACCTCGTACTGAGGCGGTCACCCGCCCCAAGGAACTGCACCCGAGACCCGGCCAGGACCTCGTCAACGGGGGAGCAGCCCCTGCTACACTGACCACCTACCTACACGCGACAGACATTTAGAACAAACTGAGGACACCATGACGACCACCTCACTCGTGCCCATCTCTCAAGAAGACAAGATTGCCGCAGTCTCCGGATTCCAGGACCGCTCCCTGCCGATCGAACAGACCTGCGTGTGGGAGACCTTCGAAAAGTCGCAGGGACACGGCGTGTGGGGACGCTACGCCTGGTACGAGGACGACACCAAGGTAGCCTTCATCACCCTCTACAAGTACACGGTGCGCGGCGTGCACTACCTGTGGGCCAAGTGGGGTCCTGCCTGGGTGAAGGAAGCCAGCCCGGAACGTGAGGCCGCGCTGCGCGCCGACCTGGTGCGCGAGATCAAGGAGCGGGACAAGTCCGTCGTCTTCGTGCGCCTGCACGCCATCTACCAGCACCCCGACCTGGTCATGCCGCTGCAGACCATCTCCTACGACCGCACCGTCGTTATCGACACCTCCGGCAAGACCGAGGACGCGATTCTGGCCACCATGCCCAAGTCCGGTAAGCGCTCGATCCGCTCCGGCCTGAAGAAGGGCAAAGCCGAAGGCATCACCTTCCATGAGGACACAGCCAACGCCGCCGAGGTCATCGACGAGTACTACGCTGTCATGGAAGAGACCGCCGAGCGCGATGGTTTCCGTCCTCACCCCAAGGACTATTACATGAGCCTGCTCACGACTCTCGGCCCCAAGCACGCGCGCATCTTCTCGATGCGTGACGCCGACGGTAATATCCTGTGCTGGGACTTCTGTCTGGTTGAGGGCATTCGCGCACAGGCTGAATATGGTGCTTCCACGGAGGCCGGCCGACGCCTGCGCCAGCCCCCCGTTTTGGATTTCCTGGCAGCCGAATTCCTGGCGCGCGACGGCGTGCGCGAATTCGATCTTATGGGCGCGCACTCGCCGCGTTGCCCCGAACTCTACAGCGTCGGCAAGTACAAGAGTGCCTTTGCCTCGCACTTCACAGACGTGCCCGGCGGCTGGGATATGCCCATTAAGAAGAGCACCTATCGCGCCTTGAGTGCGGCCAAAGCCGTCAAGGACTGGCACGCCCGCTCCTGAACGGCGGGGTCAGCAGGGATAGAATCCCACTAGCGACTAAAGCTCTCGAACGAATCGAAAAAGGAGACACCGTGCCCGACATCTCGCTCGTCATCGACGGAGAAAACCAGACTGTACCAGCGGGGACCACGGGCACGACGTGGTTCGAAAAGTCCCGTGACGTCGTCGCCATTAAAGTTGACGGCACGCCGCGTGACCTCGCGACCCCCTTTGAGGAGGGCACGACCGTCGAGGCCATCACCCTGGCCAGCGAGGATGGCCTGAACATCCTGCGCCACAGCGCCACGCACGTGCTCGCGCAGGCTGTTCAGGACGTCTTCCCCGACGTGAACCTCGGCATCGGCCCGTTCATCACCGATGGCTTCTACTACGACTTCGGCAACATCGACGCGGTGACCCCCGAGCTGCTGCGTGAACTCGAGAAGCGTATGAAGCGCATCGTCAAGGAAGGCCAGCGCTTCGTGCGCCGCGAGGTCTCCGAGGACGAGGCCGTGGTTGAGTTGGCCGAGCAGCCCTACAAGCTCGAGCTCGTCACCACGAAGGGAAAGGGTGCCGAGGGCGCCTCTGTCGAGGTTGGCGGCGCAACCCTCACCATGTACGACAACGTCCGCCGCGACGGTTCCGTTGCCTGGAAGGACCTGTGCCGCGGTCCCCACCTGCCCTCCACCAAGCTGATCGGCAACGGCTTCGCCTTGACCAAGGCCTCGGCCGCCTACTGGAAGGGCGACCAGTCGAACGACCAGCTCCAGCGCATCTACGGCACCGCCTGGGCCTCCAAGGAGGACCTGGTGGCCTACCAGGAGCGTATCAAGGAAGCCGAGCGCCGCGACCACCGTCGCCTCGGAGCCGAGCTGGACCTGTACTCCTTCCCCGAGGAGATCGGCCCCGGCCTGGTCATCTTCCACCCCAAGGGCGGCATCCTGCGCCACGAGATCGAGTCCTACGTGACCGATCGCCACAAGAAGGCCGGCTTCGACTTCGTGCACACCCCCGAGATCTCCAAGGGCGGACTCTTCCACACGTCGGGTCACCTGCCCTACTACGCGGACACGATGTTCCCGCCCATGCTCGTGGACGAGGAACGCGACGCTGAGGGTAACGTCACCAAGGCGGGCCAGGAGTACTACCTCAAGGCCATGAACTGCCCGATGCACAACCTCATCTTCCGCTCGCGCGGCCGCTCCTACCGCGAGCTGCCCCTGCGCTTCTACGAGCTGGGCCACGACTACCGCTACGAGAAGAGCGGCGTCGTTCACGGTCTGACGCGTATGCGCGGCTTCACGCAGGATGACTCGCACACGTACTGCACGCCCGAGCAGGCCTCCGAAGAAATCCGTAGCCAGATCGAGTTCTTCCTCTCGATCCTTTCCGCCTTCGGCCTGAAGGACTTCTACCTCGAGCTGTCCACGCGCGACGAGGACGGCAAGAAGAAGGACAAGTTCATCGGCTCGGACGAGGATTGGGCGGCCGCCACCAAGGCTCTGGAGGACGCGTGTGCTGCGACCGGCCTTGACCTCGTTCCCGATCCGGGCGGTGCCGCCTTCTACGGCCCCAAGGTCTCCGTGCAGGTCAAGGACGCCATCGGTCGTACCTGGCAGATGTCGACGATCCAGTACGACTTCAACCAGCCCGAGCGCTTCGACCTGGAGTACACGGCCGCCGACGGCACTCGTCAGCGCCCCGTCATGATCCATTCCGCGAAGCTGGGTTCCGTCGAGCGCTTCATCGGCGTTCTCACCGAGCACTACGCGGGCGCGTTCCCGGCGTGGCTCTCGCCCGTCCAGGTCCGCCTCATCCCTGTCGCGGAGGCCTTCGACGACTACGTCAAGGACGTTGCCGCCAAGCTGCGCGAGCGTGGCGTACGCGTCGAGACCGACCTGTCGGATGACCGCTTCGGTAAGAAGATCCGCAACGCCTCCAAGGACAAGATCCCCTTCACGCTCATCGCCGGCGGCGAGGACGTCGAGGCCGGGGCCGTGTCCTTCCGCCTGCGTGACGGCTCGCAGCATAACGGCGTCGCCGTTGATCGCGCCGTCGAGCTGATCGTCTCGCACATCGAGCAGCGCAACAACGCCGACCAGATCGACGGCCTCGACGAGGCGTGAGCACCATGACGGAGCCGGGCACGCACCCCGAACCGTTGCCCACCGAGGACGCCCGCGAACTCGCGGGCGTCCCGGACGGCTTCGGTCGTTTCTGGACCCCGTACCGGATGGCCTACATCCACGGAGAAGGCAAACCAGCCGATGCGAGCGACAGGACCTGCCCGTTCTGCAGTGCGCCGGGCAAGGCCGACGATGAGGGACTCATCGTTCACCGAGGGGCCACCTGCTTTGTGCTCATGAACCTGTTCCCCTACAACTCAGGCCACCTGCTGGTGTGCCCGTACCGTCACGTTTCCGACTACACGGAGCTGACCGACGCCGAGCGCGTGGAGCTGGGAGATCTGACGGCCACCGCCATGCGGGTCAGCCGCGAGGTGGCCGGACCCCACGGCTTCAACCTGGGCATGAACCAGGGCGAGGTCGCGGGTGCAGGCATTGCCGCTCACCTTCACCAGCACATCGTGCCCCGGTGGGCGGGGGATGCGAACTTCCTCCCCATCATCGCGCGCACGAAGGCTGTGCCTGAACTACTTGAGGACGCGCGCGCCCGGCTTGCCGCCGCCTGGCCGAAGGAGGGCTGATGCTCGGCAACCACGGACGATCGATCACCAAGGCCGTGTTCACGCCCCTGGCTCGCGTGCTCGCGCGCATGGGCGTGACCCCGAACATGGTGACGGTGGCTGGGACGGTCGCGTCCGTGGCCGTCGCGGTCATCTGTATCCCGCGGGGCTGGATCTGGCAGGGAGGCATCGCCCTGGCGGTCGTGATGTTCGGCGATTCGGTCGACGGAACGCTGGCGCGTATGACGACCGGCGGAACGCGCTTCGGTGCCTTCCTGGATTCGACGCTTGACCGGCTCGCCGACGGCGCGGTCTTCGGATCGTTGACTGCTTTCGCGGTCTTCCGCATGGCTGATTCCCCTGTGCGTACATGGGTGATCATCGCGGGCATCTGCTCGATCATCGGTGCGGCTGCTGTGCCCTATGCGCGCGCACGCGCGGAATCGGTCGGTGTCGTCGCCAAACTCGGCATCGCTGAGCGCACGGATCGCCTGATCGTTGGTATGGGGTCGGCGATGATCATGAGCCTCGGGGCGCCCGAGTGGGTGCTGGCCGTCGGCCTGACCTGGGTGGCGTTCGCATCCTTCGTGACCGTCTGCCAGCGCATCTGGTTCACTGCGCGTCACATCGACGAGGGAGCCTCGTGACCTTTTCCCTCCTGTCCGTAGCTTTCACTGTTGCTCCCCGCCTTCCGCTCGGCCTCGTCATGCGCGCGGCCCATGTCGGAGCTGGGATCGCGGCGCGGCGTGGGGGAGCGTCCATCGCACGTCTGCGTGCCAATGTGGCTCGGCTCACTGGTAGCGAGCCAACGGAGGAACTGGTCGTTGCCGCTGTTCGCTCGCATATTCGCAACTACGCCGAGGAACTCATGCTCGGTTCGCGACGTGGGGCACCGCTGGCAGAGGGCATCACTTTCGAAGGCTTCGGGGAACTCGTCGCAGCCAGCGTCGACGGCCCGGTCGTTCTGGCCCTGGGACACTCGGGCAGTTGGGATCGCGCGGGAGCATGGGTGTGTGCGAACGGGCGACCAATCGTCACGGTGGCTGAGAAGGTTGAGCCGCGTTCGCTGTTCCAGCGTTTCGTTGCCCTGCGCGAGGGTTTGGGAATGGAAGTCATCGGCGTCGGCAAGGGTGACTCGGTGTTCGCTACCCTCGTCGAGCGCGTACGCGGACGCAGTGTCATTGTGCCCCTCCTGGCCGACCGGGATATTTCCGGCTCTGGCATCGAAGTGGACCTAGGCACGCGACGCGCGCTCGTCGCAGCCGGCCCCGCAGCCCTCGCTCTGAAGCTGGAACGCCCACTCTTCGCGGCGTGCATTACCTACGAGAACGAGTCGCCGACGGGGGCGGACGTTCGCGTGCGCTGCGTGGGTCCTATCGCCGTCCCAGCCGACCTTGCCCCCGGTGTCAACCGCGTGGAGGCGCTGACACAGGCGTGGGTCAGCGCGTTCGCCGCGATGATGGCGGATAAACCCGAAGACTGGCACATGATGCAGCGGGTGTTCATCGACGACTTGGACCCCCAGCGCCTAGCCCGTGCCCGGGCCGAGCACGAGAGGAAGAATCGATGAAGATCGGGATCGTGAACCCCTATTCGTGGGACGTGCCCGGGGGAGTGGGTTTCCACATTCGCGACCTTGCGCTCAAACTCCGCTCACGCGGCCACGACGTGCGCGTCCTGACGCCGTCAACGTCACGTGACCTGCCCGAGTGGATCACATCCGCAGGCTCCTCGGTGTCGGTTCCCTTCAACGGTTCTGTTGCCAACATTTCGGTCAAGCCAACGACGATGACGCGCACGCGGCGCTGGCTGGAGGAGAACAACTTTGACGTTGTCCACGTGCACGAACCCGTTGTGCCGTCGGTGTCGATGGCTGCGGCGATGATCTCGCGCGCCCCGCTGGTCGGCACGTTCCACGCGGCGCTCGGTCGTTCGGTTTCCCGCGCCATTGCCTCGGCCCCGATGAGGCTTTACATGGAGCGCATTGGTGTGCGCATCGCCGTGTCCGAGGAAGCGCGACGCACTCTCATCGAACACCACGGTGGTGACGCGGTCATCATCCCGAATGGCGTGGAGACCGCCTCGTTCCGCACAGCGACGCCCCTTCCTCAGTGGGCCGCCACCGAGGAGAGTCCTGTCGTCGTGTTCCTTGGGCGTCTCGACGAACCGCGTAAGGGACTAAGCATCTTCGCCGGAGCAATCGAAACTGTCCTCGAGCGCTTCCCGGGTACGCGTTTCCTGATCGCTGGCCGGGGAGACGCCCCCGATTGTCGCGAGGCCGTGGCTCGTTTCGGCGAATCAGTGTCCTTCCTGGGCGGCATTAGCGACGAGGAGAAGGAATCCCTGTTGGCGGGCGCGAGCGTCTACGTCGCTCCGCAGACGGGAGGCGAGTCCTTCGGCATCGTTCTGGTCGAGGCGATGGCCGCGCGCACCGCAGTTGTTGCCTCCGACATTCCGGCCTTTTGCGCGGTCCTGGAGGATGGGCGCGCGGGTGCCCTCTTCGAGACGGGCAGCTCCGAAGCCTTGGCGGCTACCCTCATTGACCTGCTGGGGGATCCGGCGCGGCTCGACGCGCTGGCCGACGCCGGCCAGCGCTCATCGGTTCAATACGATTGGGAGGTCGTCGCAGACAAGGTTTTCGAGGTATACAAACTGGCCATCGACATGGGTAGTCCCGCCACCTCCGGTCCGCGCCGGACGCGTCATCTGTTCCGTCGTCGTAAAAAGCGAGGAGAATCGCTGTCGTGATCTCACTGTCCGCTTGGGTTCTTGTCGCCATTGTCCTCGTCGTCGTCGCGCTCGCAATCAGCGTCGGAGCAGCGATCAGTCGGGCACGCAGGCTCGACCGTCTGCACCAGCGCATTATCGCCTCGCGTGAAGCGCTCTCACGTCTGCTGCTGCGCCGTGCCTCCGAGGCCTCACTCCTGGCACAGACTGCTCCTTTCAATGGGGGAGGGGCCGAGGTTATGCGTGACGTCGCGCGCGCCTCCATCCACGACGACGGTGACCAGCTAACGACCGATGGCCTCGACCGACGAACCACGGCCTCGCGTAGGGGTGATCGTGTGGAGGTCGCGGCACGGTTGGAGCGAGCGTCGGCGCTGTCACGCGCCATCCGTGACACACTCACTCCTGAGGTACGTTGCTCAATAACCTCGGATCCGCAGGCCGCCGCTCGCCTCGAGGCTCTCGACGCGACCTGCTACCGCATCGAATTGACGCGAAATGTGCACAACGTTGACGTCGCGGGGGTTCGGGCCCTGCGTTCCGCACGAATGGTAAAGTTGCTCAGGCTCGCTGGGCGCGCTCCGATACCGGAACCCATCGACTTTGACGACGATACTCACATTGGCGGACGAGGATACTGATATGCGACGCGCCCATTGGGGAGGGCCGGGCGAAGACTACCGGCTCAAGAAGCTCAGTGCCACCGCCATCGGTGAGGCCAGCAGCATTGGGTCGCCCGCCCCCGACGAAGCTGCTCCCGTGTGGCAGACACCGAAGGCTCAGCATTCCTTCCCCTGGCTTGAAATCGTCCTGACCGCTGCCGGGATTATCGGCCTGATCGGCCTCACCGTTTTCTTCCTTTCGCCGGTGGCATCGAGCTATCTGGCGCTCGTGAAAACTACTCTGCTTGCTCTCATTCCCCTGGGGATCGTCCTCGCGTTCCTGCACCGCCTGGACCGGTGGGCCCCCGAGCCATGGAAAACCAAGGTCGCAGTGTTTTTGTGGGGCGCGGGCATCGCAACACTTTCCTCTGGCATCGTGAATACCGCGCTGGGCAAGAACCTAGACTATTCACTCGGCAACTTTGATACGGCGAACGCTCTGTCCACAACCTTCGTTGCTCCCCTCGTCGAGGAGACCCTCAAAGCCATCGGCGTAATCATCGTCGTCGTCGTTCGTCGCACCAACATCAACTCCGTCCTCGATGGTGCCATCTACGGGGGATTGTCAGCAGCCGGCTTCATGTTCACGGAAGACATCCTCTACTACCTGCGCGGAGAACCAGAGGGAACGGCGCACCTTCTGTGGCTGGTCGCTCTGCGCGGCCTGATGAGTCCGTTCTTGCACGTGATGGCAACATCTATGACCGGAATCGGTTTGGCTCTGGCCCTGCTCTCGTTCAAGAACGGATGGATGAGGGCTGGCATCGTCACGATCTTTTGGGTGTGCGCCATGCTCATCCATCTGACATGGAATGGCAGCGCAGCATATTTCGGCGACCGGGGATTCTATACCATGTACGGTGTCATCTATGTACCCGGCTTCATCCTGTGGGCGCTCCTGCTGCTGAGAGCAACGCGCCAGCAACGAGCGAAAATCCGCAAGGGCTTGGTCCCCTACGTACGCACCGGATGGGTACTCCCCGGCGAGGTGACGATGGCCACAGATAAGCGCGTGCAGAAGGCCTCCATCAAGTGGTCAACGCGAGGTGGGCGCGATGCAACCCGCGCGATGCGTTCCTTCCTGGCAAACCTGGCTTCTCTCGGACTTGACCAGTGCATCATGGCTCAGCACGGACCCGACCCAGCGCGTATCGATGCTGACCGCCAGAAACTTGCGACGGTAGTGGAGAATCGAAGGGAATTCCTTCGCCTAACCTCCATCGCCGATCAACAAAATGTTGTCTCCCAAGCCGTGACCGCACGCACGCGGAACGCCTGAGTACGGAAGGACTGATCGTGACAGAATCCCGAGAGACAGACCAAGGATCGGCTGCTCAGCACGAATCCCCCGACTCGCAGGTCGCTTTGTCAGCCTCGGCTGCCCAGCGCTTCGCCGAAAGCGCCGTGACTCCGCTGTCGGAGCGTAGGCGTCCAAGCGCAGGCGACCTTGGCCACAACGTTGGCCTTAAGCGTACGGGTGCAGGCAAAGCGACGTCGGTGCCCGGCGGCGGTGGAGTTCCTTCCGCTCCTCAATCCCCGGCTGTCGATCAGCAGGCGACGACGGTGATGCCGCAGCGTCCTGATCCGTTGCCGCGTCGTTCGGTTGCGGATTCGGAGGCGACGACAGTCATGCCGCAGCGTCCTGATCCGTTGCCGCGTCGTTCGGTTGCGGATTCGGAGGCAACGACAGTCATGCCGCAGAACCCGACTGCCGCTTCGGGACGCTCTGGTGCGTTCCTGCCCGAGACGACGGTCATGCCGCAGCGTCCTGATCCGTTGCCGCGTCGTTCGGTTGCGGATTCGGAGGCGACGACAGTCATGCCGCAGAACCCTGAAATCCGACCGCAGCGCCCGGCTGGTGGTCCGCAGGGCCCGATGGGTATGGGGCCGCGTCCGGTTGGTGGTCCGCAGGGCCCGATGGGTATGGGGCCGCGTCCGGTTGGTGGTCCGCAGGGCCCGATGGGTATGGGGCCGCGTCCGGTTGGTGGTCCGCAGGCTCCGATGGGTATGGGGCCGCGTCCGGTCGGTGGTCCGCAGGGCCCCTTTGCGGGTGGCCAAGCCCCGGCCTCGTCCCCTGTGGGAGCCGCCCGGAGTCTTCCCTTCGGGGAGCCTCTCCCGCAGCATCCGGGGCAGACACGTGAATCTCCCGTCGGCACACAGACAACCACTGCAGATGAATCTACGAAGGCCCCGTCCTCCGTACACACGGATCGCAGTATTCCTCTCGGCGAAACAGGGCCGCAGTGGCCCGAGGATGCTCCGAATACCCCGTCCGCACCCACAATAACGCAGGAATCTGCCACCGATGCGACGAAGGAATCCGGCCCCGAGACACCCTCCAACCCGACGCCGCGCACGTCGCCGAGCAGTGGATCGAACACCCCGGTCTCTTCGCCCTCCACGGGCGCTGCCGGTGAGGGACAATTCAGCCCCAGGTTCCAGGCCTTTGTCGAGTCCGGCCCCTCGATGCCGGGGCCGAAGACTGCCCAGTATCCGACGCTCGCGCCCCGTACCGCCCAGGTGTGGTCGGTGCCCAAGCCGAAGAAAAAACCCCTGCCGATCTTTGAGTCGGTTGTCGCTGGTGCGGGAGCAGCGCTCATGCTCGTCGGTGTGCTGGGTTTCCTTCAGGCCAGTGGCCCGATTTTGACGGTCTTCATCGCTATCTTGTGCATCGTTCCTCTCGCTATCGTCGTCTCGGTGCTTCTGTTCATCGACCGCTTCGAACCTGAACCCCTGGGGATGAAGCTTGCCGCGCTGGCGTGGGGCGGCGGTGTGTCCATTTTCTTCGGAATCATGGGAAATGAATATGTTCAGTATTCCGTCACTGAACAAACGGGTGACGAAGTCCAAGGAATGATTTTCTCCGTCGTTGTCGGTGCGCCGGTGGTCGAAGAACTTTTGAAGGGTCTTGGCGTTCTCGTTATCGTGTGGGCTCGTCGTACCCACATTTCATCTGCCATCGATGGCCTCGTCTACGCTGGCTTTGCAGCCTGCGGATTCCTGGTTGTCGAGGACTTTACCTACTTTGTGAGAGCAGTTTTGACGGACGGTGACCTCGGGCAGACGTTCTTCCAACGTGTCGTTATGGGTGTTTTCGGACACGTCATGTACACGAGCTGCATGGGGTGGGCGACGGGGTGGGCGGTCACACGCGCCCGCTCGGCTGCCGCCGGATGCGGAGCTGTGGCCCTCGGCTGGTTCACGGGTATGCTCCTGCACGCGACGTGGAACGGCACTGCCGTCCTGTCTGGGGGTGACGATGAACTGTTCGACACCTTCTACATCTTCATCCACGTCCCGTTGTTCCTCCTGTGGTTCCTGTTCATCGCGCTGGCGATGAAGCGCGAACGACGCGACGCCGCAGCGGGCCTCATGCCCTACGTGGCGCAGGGGTGGATCGTCCCCAGTGAGATCCAGATGGTGTGCGATCCTCGCTCACGTCGTGCCGCCCTGGCCTGGGCGTCCAACGGTGGGCCGTTGGCGAAGAAGGCAATGAAGCAGTTCATGTACGCGCTCGCCACACTCGGCCTGCACCAGGTCGTCATGAAGAATCGTGGTCCCGAGCAGGCGCGCATCGAAGAATCGAGAGAACTCGCGAAGGAAGCAACCTCACAACGCAAGATCTTCATGAAGCTCACAGGTATGCGACGATTCTGACGTGCCGCATCATGGCCGCTTCACCGGCTCCTCACAGAGGATGCACAGGAGGAGTGGCCATGATTGCGCCGACAGAAAGGAAACATACGTGACTAATGCTCAACATGTCCGTGCCTCGTCTCGGACTCTCACCGTGTGCTCGGTCATCCTGATCATCGTCGGGATCCCGACGATGGCCCACGAAGTGATCGGTGCGATTTATGGTGTCACCACCTCTACGGCGGCGCTAGCTGTGAGTGCCTCGTGCGTGAGCGCGTTCGTCGGCCTCGTCTTTTTCGTGTGGCTAGCGCGATTCGCTCCATCGGTTCTGTCGTGGATTGCGGCATTCATGTGGGGGACTGGAGGTGCGCTCATCATTGCCGGCATCGGCAACGGCGTGACCGACGCTGCCGTTCAATCGACGTCGCTAGGCGGGGAGACCACGGATGTCATGACGTCAGTCGTGAGCGGACCACTCATTGAGGAAACCGCGAAGGGTATCGGTGCACTCATGTTGATCCTTGCAGCCCGCAGGGCTCTGCGGCACCCCGCTCAGGGGGCTGTTCTGGGTGGACTCGTCGGTCTCGGCTTCGCGTGGGGTGAAGACATTGGCTACTACGTGAGCGCGCTTGAAGACGGCACGGGTGGACTGGGGCAAGCCTTCCTGATCCGTGGGGTGCTGGGTGGCTTTGGGCATGCGATCTACACCGGAGTCTTCGCCTACTTCCTGGCTTGGGCGCTCCTGCGCGCGAGAAACGCGTTCGTCGAAATTCTTGCGGTGTGTGGTGGTTTTGTAGGTGCCGTGCTCCTGCACGCGCAGGCGAACGGAGTGGGCTTCCTTGCGCCCGAGGACTCGTGGAACCTCACCTACGGTGCGATCGAGTTGCCGGTGACAGCAGTGGCGATCGCGCTCCTCGTCTGGGGAGTGCGTCGTCGTCGCGCTACGCTGGAGGCATGAGCGCACTCGACTGGCCTGTGGACGCGGACGGCTACCCCCATCGGGAGGCCGCCCGCGTCCTCCTTTTTGACGACGACGGACGCGTCTTGCTGGCCATGGGACACGATGAGGATCAGCCCGAGCGTGCCTGGTGGTTCACGATCGGTGGTGGCATTGAGGAGGGGGAAGACCCCCGCGCAGCCGCCGTGCGCGAGGTGTTCGAAGAGACCGGAATTCGTCTGGAAGCATCCGATCTGGTCGGTCCCGTTCTCTACCGGACCGCTGAGTTCGATTTCCTGGCCGTCACCGCTCGCCAAGACGAGTGGTTCTTCATCGCGCACGCCCCTTCAACCACTCTCAGTCGGGATGGGTGGACCGAGCTGGAACGTTCCGTCATTGACACGCAACGCTGGTGGGATATCGACGAGGCCACGGCAACCATCGACGGGGAAATCTACCCCGCGCAGATCCTCGAGTTTGCGCGCGTCTGGAAAGACGGCTGGGACGGCCAGCTCATCGAGCTGACCGACACCCGCGAACCCTAAGGCGACCTAGGCGCGGGAGAGTCCCAGCGGAGTGATCGCGAGCGACAGGTCAGGTACGTTGAGCTGGACCGACACCCGCTCACGTACCGCGGGCTTCGCGCAAAAAGCGATCCCGACCCCGGCCTCGTCCATCATGGGGATGTCGTTCGCCCCGTCTCCGATTGCGACCGTGCGCGCCATGGGCACACCCAGGGACGAGGCCCACTCACGTAGGCATTCGACCTTGACCTGGGAGGTCACGATACGCCCCAGCACGCGGCCCGTGAGAACGCCGTCCTCGACCTCCAGCCGGTTCGCGGCGTAGAAGTCGATGCCGAGGGAGGCCGCGAGGGGAGCGACCACCTCTTCGAAGCCGCCCGAGACGACACCGAAATGCCCACCGGCGGCGTGCACGGCGTCGATGAGTTCGCGCGCACCCTCCGTGGGCGTGATGGACGCGAGAACATCACCGAACACAGAATCGGGAACACCGCGCAGTGTCGCAACTCGCTCACGCAGCGACTCAGCGAAATCGAGTTCGCCATTCATCGCTCGAGACGTAATCTCAGCGACACGCTCCCGTGTGCCCGCGACCTCGGCCAGCTCTTCGATGACCTCTTGGGTGATCAGTGTCGAATCAACGTCAGTAACAACGAGGCCGGGTGCCCCGCTGGTAAACAGCAGCGGGGCACCCGGCTCATCGAGATGGTGAGTCATGCTCACTTGGTGACGACCGTCCCCTTGGGAACGACCGTGATACCGGATTCGGTGACCGTGTAGCCGCGCTCGATGTCGCGGGCGGGATCCACGCCGACTTCGGCACCTTCCTCGACGACGACATTCTTGTCCAGAATCGTCTTGACGACCTTCGAGTGGCGACCGATGCGCGTGCCGTGCATGACGACCGAGTCCTCAACATGAGCCCACGAATGGACGTAGGTGTGCGGGGAGACAATCGAGCGCACGATCTCGCCACCGGAGACGATGACACCCGGGGACACAAACGAGTCGATTGCATGACCCAGTCGATCCTGATCGCCATAGACGAACTTCGCGGGAGGCAGCGAGCCGTCGATCATCGTCATCGTCGGCCACTCGCGGTTGTACAGGTTGAACACCGGGTGCACCGAGATCAGGTCCATGTTCGCCTCGTAGTAGGCGTCCAGCGTACCAACGTCGCGCCAGTAATCGCGGTCGCGGTCGGTCGAACCCGGCACGTCGTTGTCCTGGAAGTCATAGACGCCGCACTCACCGCGCGACACGAACCACGGAATGATGTTGCCACCCATGTCGTGCTTCGAATCGGGGTCCTTAGCATCTTCACGCAGCGCGTGGACCAGGTCCTTCGTGGTGAAGACGTAGTTGCCCATCGAGGCAAGGACCTTCGTGGGATCGTCCGGCAGGCCTTCGGCGTGCTGGGGCTTCTCCAGGAAGTTCTTGACGACACCACCCTCACCGTCGATAACACCCAGTGCGGGAGCAAGCTCGATCGGCTGACGAATGCCTGCGACCGTGGCCGGCAGACCCGAATCGATGTGGTGCTGGACCATCTGCGAGAAGTCCATACGGTAGATGTTGTCAGCGCCGATGATGACGATGTATTCGGGCTGCTCATCGTCGACGATGTTGAGCGACTGGTAAATCGCGTCCGCGCTGCCCAGGTACCAGTGGGGTCCGCGACGCTGCTGGGCCGGAACAGGGGCAATGAAGTTGCCGAGCAGGGGAGAGGTGTACCAGGTCTTCGTGACGTGGCGGTCAAGAGAGTGCGACTTGTACTGAGTCAGCACAACGATCTTGAGGTATCCGGAATTCACGATATTCGACAGCGCGAAATCGATCAGACGGAAATGACCTCCAAACGGAACGGCAGGCTTCGCGCGGTCCGCTGTCAGCGGCATCAGACGCTTACCCTCACCGCCCGCAAGAACAATAGCTAGAACGTGGTTCTTTGCCATACGGCACCTCTTCGTTGGTCGTGTGAGACCCGCATCGACGCAGGTCCGTGGGTGTGGTCACACTGTATTACAGATGTGCATCGATTGCTACACCGTCTCGTTTCGATTTCGATCCCCGTGATTTCGGATACTATGTGTTACACGCGTCGCCACTGTCGGAAGGACCACATCATGCGCGTTGATCTGCTCACCCGCGAATACCCGCCCCACGTCTACGGCGGAGCCGGTGTCCATGTTCTCGAGTTGGCCAAGGTGCTGCGCGGCCTCGTCGATGATCTGCGAGTGCAGGCCTTCGATGGCCCTCGTGAACCCGGAACCGACGGAGCCGATCCGGGGGTGACTGGCCATTCGGACCTGCCCCAGCTGGAGGGTGCCAACGCAGCGCTGCGTACCCTCGGCGTTGACCTTGAGATTGCCGCCGCGTGTGAGGGGTCGGACCTGGTGCACTCCCACACCTGGTACGCCAACTTCGCAGGCCACGTCGCCTCGCTCCTCGGCGACATCCCACACGTCATCTCCGCCCATTCCCTCGAGCCCCTGCGCCCCTGGAAGGCCGAGCAGCTCGGCGGCGGCTACCGCCTGTCCTCCTACGTGGAGAAGACCGCTTACGAGGCTGCCAGCGCTATTGTCGCCGTCTCCAACGGCATGCGCGACGATATTCTGCGCTGCTACCCGTCTGTTGATCCCGAGCGCGTGCACGTGATCCACAATGGTATTGACCTGAACAAGTGGCATGCGCCCGAGGGCGAGGCAGGTGACGAGCTGCGCGCTCGCGTGCTGGCCGAGCACGGTATCGACCCGACCCGCCGCACCGTTGTCTTCGTCGGCCGCATCACCCGCCAGAAGGGCCTGCCCTACTTCCTGCGTGCCGCCCGCCTGCTGCCCGACGACGTTCAGCTAGTTCTGTGTGCCGGTGCCCCGGACACCCCTGAGATCGCTGCTGAGGTCGAGGGACTGGTTGCTGAGCTGCGTGCCACCCGCTCTGGCGTCGTGCTCATCTCCGAGATGCTCCCACAGCCCGAGGTCGCGGCAATCCTCTCCGCCGCTCAGGTCTTCATCACCCCGTCGGTTTACGAACCCCTCGGCATCGTCAACCTCGAGGCCATGGCGCTCGGCCTGCCCGTCGTTGGCACCGCGACCGGTGGTATCCCCGACGTCATTGTCGACGGCGAGACCGGCTACCTGGTCCCCATCGAACAGGTGCAGGATGGTACGGGCACTCCGCTTGACCCGGAGACCTTCGAGCGCGACATGGCTGACCGTCTCGTCCGCGTCCTGGATGATCCCGAGCTTGGCCGCCGCATGGGCGAGGCGGGCCTCGTGCGCGCACGTGAACACTTCTCCTGGGAAGCTATCGGCGTCAAGACCGCTGATCTGTATCGTTCGCTCGTCTGAGACGCGCGCGGTGTCCAACACGACTAGGCTAGATGCATGACTTACGTCCTAAATCTCTCTCATGTGTCGCTTCGACGAGGAGACACACAGATCCTGTCCGATGTCTCGTGGTCGACGCGTCCGCGCCAGCATTGGGTCATCGTTGGTCCCAACGGAGCGGGCAAAACGACCCTCGCTCGCGTTGTCTCTGGCCGGGTCTCGCCCAATTCGGGCGAGGTGAGCGTGTCTGACACGGATCTCGCGAACGCGGATCCCGCTGAGGTGGCGACGCGCATCGGGCTGGCCTCGGCTGCCGTGGCGGCGAAGATCGTCCCCACGCAGTCGGTGTTGGACACCGTGCGCAGCGCGGCCTGGGGCCTCTGCGTCGCTCACGACGAGGAATACGAGGAGGTCGATGACCAGCGCGCGAGCACGCTCATGGAGATCTTCGGCGTCGCCCACCTTGCCCAGCGCGAATTCTCCACGCTGTCGGAGGGTGAAGCGCAGCGCGTGCTTCTCGCGCGCGCACTCATGACCGATCCGGAGGTGCTCGTTCTCGACGAACCCACCTCCGGTCTCGACCTGGGAGCTCGCGAGTTGCTCATCGCCGCGCTTTCTGAGATCATGAAGGGTTCGAAATCTCCGCAGATCGTCCTGGTGACCCACCAGATCGAGGAGATTCCTGACGGCGTGACGCACTGCGCGATCATGTCGCAGGGGCAGATTACTCATCAGGGTCCCATCGAGGACATACTGACGGGTGTCAATCTGTCGCAGGTCTATGGCATGCCGTTGCTCGCCGGTCGCACCGATGGTCGCTGGTGGGCGCGCGGTGTGACCGAGTAAGAGAGGCAGGGCGATGAGTACCTGGTGGTTGTGGATTTTGGCGGCCCTTGTGTCCGGCATTATCGAGGTCATGATCGTGAGCTTCGTGTTCCTGATGCTCGCGATTGGTGCTCTCGCCGCCGGTATTGCGGCAGCATGTGGCGCGAATCTGATGGTTCAGTTGATCGTCTTCATTATCGTGTCTGTCGCTCTCCTGGTTGTGTTGCGTCCCTTCTTAAAGGGACGGATCGAACGGTCGAACAACTACGTTCCCAGCAACACGGACCGCCTGATCGGCAAGAGCGGCTACGTCACCGAGACAGTGGGCGAGCGTCACGGACGCATCCAGTTTTCTGGCGGTGAATGGAGCGCGCGAACCGAAGGGCCGGAGCTGCCCGTTGGTACTGAGGTTCGCGTTGATCGTATTGATGGTGCGACTGCCGTTGTCAGTGCTCTCAGCCTGACGCAGCAGCCTCTCACGCAGCCGTCTGCAGGTCCCGCCTACCGATAGGCTCGACCTGTCGGCTTCGAAGTATGAGTAGTATGAAAGGAAAGATGCATTGAGGTCAGCAGAACTCATCGGCAACGTCGCGGTTATCGTGATCCTTGCCTTCGTTATCTTTGTTGTTGTGTCGCTTGTCCGTGCAGTTCGGATCGTTCCGCAGTCGCAGGCGTACGTCGTTGAGCGTTTGGGACGTTTCCAGGCTGTGATGAAGGGGGGTTTCCACCTCCTCGTTCCTTTCGTGGATCGCGTCGCCGCTCGTATCGATCTGCGTGAGCAGGTCGCGAACTTCCCGCCTCAGCCCGTCATCACCGCCGACCAGGCGATGGTGTCGATCGACTCCGTGATCTATTTCCAGATCACGGATCCGCGCAGCGCGACCTACGAGGTCGCTAACTTCCTGCAGGCGATCGAGCAGCTGACCGCGACGACGCTGCGTAACCTGATCGGCTCCCTCGATCTGGAGCAGACGCAGACCTCGCGCGAGTCGATCAACAAGCAGCTGCGCGGCGTCCTCGACGAGGCCACGGGTCCGTGGGGTATCCGCGTGACCCGCGTGGAACTCAAGTCCATTGAGCCGCCGCCGCGCGTCCTGGCTGCCATGGAGCAGCAGATCACGGCGGAGCGCACCAAGCGAGCGACGATTCTGACGGCTGAGGCCGAGCGTGAGGCCCAGATCAAGAAGGCTGAGGGTGCCAAGCAGGCCGCTGTTCTGGCTGCCTCCGCCCAACAGGAGGCTCAGGTCCTGCAGGCCAAGGGTCAGAAGGAAGCGCTGATCCTCCAGGCCGAGGGCGCTCGCCAGGCTCAGATCCTGCGCGCGCAGGGTGAGGCTGAGGCGATCCAGACGGTCTTCTCCGCAATCAACGCGGGCAAGGCTACCCCGGAGCTGCTCTCCTACAAGTACCTGGAGATGCTGCCGAAGATCGCGGATGGACAGGCGTCCAAGCTGTGGATGGTTCCGTCCGATCTGACCGGCGCACTGGAATCCATCTCGAAGGGTTTCGGTCTGGGCAAGTAGACTGGAGCCTATGCCGGGCCGACCGCAGTCCCTGCGGTCGGCCCGTCGTCTATTCAAGGGGAGGACACCGGTGGATTCGCATCAGGAGCACGTGCTGCGCGAGGTTGCGCAGAAGAACATCCGTTTCATCAGGCTGTGGTTTACGGACGTCGCTGGCGTCCTGAAGTCGATTTCGATTGACCCGGGCGAGCTGGAGGACGCTTTCGCTGAGGGCATTGGTTTCGATGGCTCGGCCGTCGAGGGCCTCACCCGCGTGTTTGAGTCCGACATGCTGCTCATGCCCGATGCCTCGACCTTTCAGCTGTTGCCGTGGCGTTCCAACGAGGATCCCGTCGCTCGCATGTTCTGCGACGTCCTCATGCCCGATGGTCGCTCTGCCCCCTCGGATCCGCGCGGCGTTCTCGAGCGTGTCGTCGAGCGCGCCGCCGACGCGGGCTTCCGCGTCATGATGCACCCCGAGATCGAGTTCTACCTGCTGCGTCAGCCCGTCACCCCCGAGCGCATGGTGCCCGTCGATCAGGCGGGCTATTTCGATCACGTCGCGCGCGGGGATTCTAATGATTTCCGGCGACGCGCGGTGCGTATGCTGGAGGATATGGGGATCCCCGTCGAGTTCTCTCACCACGAGGGAGGTCCCGGCCAGAACGAGATCGACCTGCGCGCGGTGGACCCGGTGCGCGCGGCCGACAACATCATGACAGCTCGTACGGTCATCGAGGAGGTGGCCCTGCGTGAGGAGTTGGTCGCCACCTTCATGCCGAAGCCCTTTATTGAGCATCCGGGGTCGGGCATGCACACGCATCTCTCGCTCTTCGAGGGTGAGGAGAACGCGTTCTTCTCGCCGTCGGGTCAGTACCGGCTCTCCATGACGGGTCGCCGCTTCATCGCGGGCCTGCTTGCGCACGCCGGCGACATAGCGGCGATCACGAATCAGCACGTTAATTCCTACAAGCGCCTGTGGGGCGGGGGAGAGGCCCCGTCCTATGTGTGTTGGGGCCACCTGAATCGTTCCGCTCTCGTGCGTGTGCCGCTCTACAAGCCCAAGAAGAGCGCGTCGGCGCGCATCGAGTACCGCGCCCCTGACCCGAGTGCAAACCCCTACCTGGCTTTTGCCGTTATGATCGCGGCTGGCCTGGACGGCATCGAGAAGAAGATGGAACTGATGCCGGAGGCCGAGGATAACGTGTGGAATCTGTCGGATCGCGAGCGTCAGGTGATGGGTATCCACGCCCTGCCGACCTCCCTGTCGGACGCGGTGCGTGAGATGAAGAAGTCGGAGCTTGTGGCCTCGACACTGGGCGAACAGGTCTTTGACTACGTTATCCGCAACAAGCGCAAGGAATGGACGGAGTACCGCCAGCAGATCACGCGACAGGAACTTGAGCAATTCCTGAAGGTTGTTCCCCGGTGACCCCCGACGATCTGCGGGTCGCCGGCTTCCTCGACGCGCGCCGGGCTCTGTCGTTCCTGGAGGAACTGCCTGCGGGGCAGTCGTGGGTGGGGGATCTGAGCGCGTCGGCCGATCCTGACCAGGCCCTGCTGCAGGCGGTGCGTCTGCGCGAGGCGGACCCCGGCCTCGTCGGTGCGCTGAGCCGAGATGAGCGCGCTCGTCGTCGCGTGTGCGCGATCCTGGGTGGGAGCCAGTGGTTGGGCGATTACGTCATCGCTGATCCTGCCCGCGCGGCTGCGATTAATGAGGATCCGGGTGATCCTCGGGAGGTCTTGTACGAGGCCGTGGGAGCCCGTACTGTCGGGCGCGGCGCGTTGGTGGCCGCGCGGGAGGCCACCGCCGACGACTTGCGCGCCGCCTACCGGCGCGTGCTGCTACATCTGGCCGCCGACGACCTGACGAGCGGCACCCCCGAGGACATCATGCCGAGTGTGGGGGCGCGCATCGCGGACCTGGTGGACGCCACTCTCGACGCGGGCCTGGCCCTGGCCCGCCGCGACGTCGACCCCGAGGGCTCCGTCCCCTTCGCGATCATCGCCATGGGCAAGACGGGCGCGCGCGAACTCAACTACATCTCCGACGTGGATGTCATCTACGTGGCTGAGGCGGGGGAAGACGGGGACGAACGAAGTGCCCTGGAGAAAGCAACCCGCCTGGCCTCAGCCACGGCCTCGGCGTGCTCGGGGCCGGGAACGCAGGCACCGCTGTGGACCGTGGACGCGAACCTGCGGCCCGAGGGGCGCAACGGCGTCCTCGTGCGCACGATTGAGTCCTACCGACAGTACTGGGACAAGTGGGCGCAGACCTGGGAGTTCCAGGCTCTGCTCAAGGCGCGCGCGTGCGCGGGCGACCCAGAGCTGGGGCGCGCCTTCGAGGAGGCGGCGCAGCCCTACGTGTGGAGCGCGTCAGCACGCGAGGGTTTCGTGGAGGCCGCGCGCGCGATGCGCCGCCGCGTCGAAGACAACATCTCCCGCTCCCACGCCTCACGCGAACTCAAGCTCGGGCGCGGCGGACTACGCGACGTCGAGTTCACCGTGCAGCTGCTTCAGTTGGTTCACGGACGCACTGATGCCTTCCTGCGGGTGCGCTCGACCCTGGAGGCGATCAGCGCGCTGCGCGAGGGCGGCTACATCGCACGCTCCGACGCCGACCAGTTGTCCTCCTGCTACCGCTTCCTGCGCGCGCTCGAGCACCGCACGCAGCTGCCGCGCATGCGCCGCAACCACCTGATTCCCGACAAGGACAGCGACCTGCGCGTCCTCGGGCGGGCTATGGACCCGGTGCGTTACCCCGACGCCGACGCGATCCGCTCGGCCATCGACGACGTGCGCGCTGACGTGCGCGCCCTGCATGAGGACGTGTTCTACCGGCCGATCATCGCGGCTACCGCATCCCTAAGCGCGGATGAGGCCTCCTTGCACGCCGAGGGCGCGCGCGACCGACTGGCCGCCATCGGATACCGCGACCCCGCGGGAGCTCTCATACACATCGCCGCCCTCACTCAGGGCACGAGCCGTCGCGCCGCGATCCAACGCCACCTCCTGCCCGTATTCATCTCGTGGCTGGCAAACGGCGCTGACCCCGACATGGGCCTACTCAACTTCCGCGTCCTGTCCGAGGACATTGGGGAGTCGCACTGGTATCTGGCACTCCTGCGCGACTCGGGGGTGGCCGCCCGCAGACTGATGACGATGCTGCCGAACTCCCGGTGGATCGCCGACGCGCTGGCCAAGCGGCCCGAGGCCGTGGCGTGGCTGGACGACGACGCGGAGTTGGCACCGCGCGAGCCGCAGAGGCTCACCCGAGAAGTCGCCGCTCTCATCGACCGCCACGACGACGCGACGGAGGCAGCCGCCCGCGTGCGTGCCGTGCGCACCCGCGAGCTGACGCGCGCCGCCATGAGCGACCTACTCGGCGGAGTCGACCCGCGCGGGCACGCCATCGCCGACGCGACGGACGCCGCACTGCTCGGAGCCCTCGCGATTGCGGGGCGGGAGGAAGCCGAGCGGTGGGGGAGCGAGCGCGCCCACGTCACCTTCGTGGCGATGGGCCGCTACGGCGGGCGCGAGTGTTCCTATGCCTCCGACGCCGACGTCATTGCCTTGCATGAACCCGTCGGTGGTGCCTCCGACTCCGAGGCTGCGGCCAGTGCCACTGCGATCGTTAATCGGGTCAAGAAACTCCTCGGTTCGGCGACCAGCCAGCTCGGTATCGTTGTCGACCTCGACCTGCGCCCCGAGGGGAAGAATGGCCCGATGAGCCGCACCATCGCCTCGCATGAGGAGTACGCGCAGCGCTGGGCCTCGACGTGGGAGCGCCAGGCTGCTGTGCGCGCCCGGCCTATCGGATCGAGCGACCTCGACGAGCGCGCCCGCGCCCTGTTTGAGTCCATGGCCTACAGGGAGGTGAGCGAGTCGGAGGTGCGTGACATCCGACTGCTCAAGGCCCGCATGGAAAACGAGCGTCTGCCGCGCGGCAGCGAACCCGCCCGGCACGTCAAGCTTGGCCCCGGCGGACTCTCCGACGTCGAGTGGACGATTCAGCTCATTCAGATGCGCCACGGGCGCGAGGTTGAGGGCCTGCGGACCCCCTCCACGACGCGGGCCATTGCGGTCGCGCGCGACGCGGGGCTGCTGGCCGCGCCCGACGCCGAGATTCTCCTGAGCGCCTGGGACCTGGCCACGCGTATTCGCGCCGGCAATACCTTGGCGACCGGGCGCATGAGCGGTGTGAAGCTCGACGTCCTGCCCCGTGACAGCGCGGAGCTGAGCGCGCTTGCCGCTATCCTCGGGTACGGGAGCGGCGGGCTCACCGCCCTCGAAGAAGACTGGTTGCGCGCGGCACGACAGGCGCGCAACGTGATGGAACGAGCTTTCTGGGAGCAGCAGTGAAGATTGTGCTGGTACGGCACGGACAGACCCCCGCCAACCGACTGGGGGCCCTCGACACGGTCCGCCCCGGCCTCGGCCTGACCGAGGAGGGCCTGGCTCAGGCGTGCCGCCTCGCGGATCGCTGGGAGTCCGAGGTTGCGCCTGCTCCCACCGTTATCGCCGTGTCCGGTCTGTATCGCACGCGCCTGACGGCCGCGCCGCTGGCTGCGCGTTATGGGCTCACCCCGCTCGTCTGTCCGGGGATTCGCGAGCTGCGCTCGGGTGACCTGGAGATGGCCGCCGACCCTGCCTCTCAGATGGAGTACGTGCGCACGACCTTGTCGTGGTGTGCGGGGGACGTGGACAACCGGATGCCGGGCGGGGAGAGCGGGCGCGAGGCCCTGGCTCGTTCCCTGGAGGCCGTGCGCCGCGTGGGACTGGCGGCTCGCGAGCAGGCGGGGGAGGACGCTGTCGCCGTCTTCGTCATCCACGGTGCGCTCACGCGCCTGCTGGCCACGTGGCTGTCGGCCGAGATTGACGAGTCTCTCGTGTCAAAGCACTTCATGTCGAACACGGGTACGACCACTTTCGAGTGGGCGCCGGGCTTCACCCCGGCCTCGGCCTCCGAGCTGGCCAAGGGCCTGCATGCCCTGACTTGGAACGACCGCCCGCTCGATCAGTGGGCCTGAGGCTCTTCCTCACCCGGGGCCTCAGGCGCCACGAACGCTGAGACCTCGTAAAGGCCTGTATGAGAGCTGATACCGGTTGATCCGTTTGTTGTCGTCAAACCGTCATTCGAGGTACCCTGAGTTTGTGGTCAGTGTCATGTAAGACACCACAACAAGGAGGTACGCCGATGTCCCGTTCCCTACCACTGGTTGTCGTTATTCCCGGTATCGGTGGGAGTGAACTCGCGGATGCGTCCGGCACAATCGTCTATAGAGCTGGTTTGGTTCCTCTCGCCCGCGTGGGGCTAGATCCGAGTGTGCTTGATCCGAACAACGAGCTGCGCCCGGTCGGACTCATCGGGCCCTGCTCGTTGATATGTTGGCAACTCATTACCGGCTACGACGGCTTGCTGAACGGTATTTCCAAGGGACTGGGACTATCCCCTGGACGCGTCGTAACCGCGGGTGAGGAACTGGTCGACCCAGACGCTCCCATCGTCGCCTTTCCCTATGATTTCCGCCGGTCGGTGGAACATATCGCCAATGATTTGGAACGCGTCGTGCGCGCGCGGGCGCAGGGACGGCGCGTCGTGCTCGTCGCACACTCGATGGGCGGCCTGGTTGCCGCGTGGTGGTGGGCTTTCCTGAGTGAGGGTATCGATGTCGACCAGATCATCACCCTGGGAACGCCATTTCGCGGGGCGGCGAAGGCTCTCGATGCACTGGTCAATGGGATGCGCATCGGGCCATTCGCTCTGTGTCAGGCGGTTACTGACACCGTGAGGACATGGGATTCTGTCTTCGATCTGCTGCCCCACTACCAGGTTGTCGACGGGAATACCGGGTGCCGATACCCGTACGAATTGCCTTCCGGCATCACGTCGGCCGTCGCTGGATTCTCAGGCAAAGCGCACAAGGCCTATCAGGAAAACCAACGTTTGCATAAAGCGCTAGTCAATAAGGTTGCAGAGAGTGGGCGTAACCCTTTCACCGTCTACTACTCGCAGGGACACACAACTCTGGGGCGCGCCAGAATCGATACTCACTCGGATGGACTCGTGGTGGCCAAGGGAAACCCGCGAGCGATCCCAGCGAGCTGGGATGGTGGCGACGGGACGGTTCCGATGTTCTCGACGATTCCCGACGTCGTGGAAAGAGATGTTTCCCGGTGGCGGCGACTGGCTGGCAAGCATCAAGACCTGGTGGAAGAGAAGTCAGTCTTCGAGCATTTGTCGGAATATTCGCGCACACGGTTGCCCGCCGCCGCCAGGGGTGGCGTCTATGAAGCGAGTGCTTACCTGCAGCTTGATCTCGACGATGTCGTGCTTGCGGGAGTTGATACAGAGTTGAGGCTCCGTGTGGTAGATAAAGCTGGCAATGCGTTGGATCCGAAAAACGTCGGGGGCAATGTGGGTGGGCACAGGTTCGTTGCGGAACGCTCTGACGACGGATGGTGGCTTGCTCAGCTCCCGCGATTGGAGGAGGGGGTGCATTCGGTGATGCTGTCGGCGACGGAAGTGCCCGGTGTTGGTCGGGTCGGAATGAAGACGCGTCTGGGGGTGGCGTCGTGAACGATTGCAAACTGTGGGATTCGGTGAAGCATCCGATTGGCTTGGCGGATACGGTTCATGTCGGGTGGGTGCAGCGGTTGCTTCGTTCTGCGGAGTGGAGCGGTTTTCCTGGTCCTGAGCCTGACCTGGTCGTCGGCGGGCAGACGCGTGTAGAGGCTCACGCGAGGAGGGTTTTTGATAAGTTTGTCGAGCTGGGGATCGAATACGTTGCGGAGCCGACAGATAGTGAGCCTGGGGCGCAGCGTATTCGGCCTGTCAATGAAGTGCTTGCTTTCAGGAAAGCGACGTGTCTTGATCTGTGTGTGGCCTTTTGTTGTGCTGCGCTCGATGCCGGGATTTACCCGCTGATCCTGACGGTCACAGCCGATAGAGGACTCAACAGGCATGCGATTGTTCTGGTTCCTCTTGATCGAGTGTGGGCTAACAACTGTGGCGCGTTGCTTGAGACGGGGTTCAGTCGCGAATTATTGGAGGTGGATGGGGAAGCGCTCGGGACGATGGTGTACGAATCTGAAGGCGACCCATCGGGCACGTGGTTGGCGATTGATGTTCAGCAGGTCACGGAAGTGGGGGCTAACTGGGGCGCTGCGCTGTCTTCGGGCGCTCAGTATATTCGGGACTGGGAGTGGGATGTGTGCGTGGATGTTGGGGGTCTGCGCAGTCGCACCTCTGATCGGGAGCTCCCTCCAGGGGGACACATCGAGAAGGTGTTGGCTCCTGCTTATGCCGCGTTGCCCGAGGATTTCACGCCCTTGCAGCTGATCAAGGCACGGCACGGCGTCGTGCCCTACCAGCAGTGCGCCGAGATGCGTCAACTTCGCGAATGGGCGATGACAGTGCCGAGTGATAGTCGAACTGGGGGGAACGGACGGAATGCCGATATCTCCGTTGCCGTTGTGACGGGGGCTGGCGGTTCGGGTAAGACGCGTATGGCTGCGCAGCTGTGCCACGATCTGTCCACGATCGGATGGTACACGGGGTTTTTGCCCTCGACGACCGAGGTGACGGATGAGGAGCTGGCTGCTCTCGCGAAGGTGGCCACTGAGCTGTTGGTGGTGGTGGACTACGCCGAGGAAGCTCGGCGGGGTCTCGTCGCACGGGTGGTTCGTAAGTTGCGGGCGAGGGAGTCTGCGACCCGGATCGTGTTGACAGCGCGCGGTGCCGATACGTGGTGGGAGGAGTTCTATGAGGAGGCGGAGCAAGACGGAACCGTTCTGAGTAACACGCTGCCACTGCCCATTCGGGGCAAGCAAGATGTGGAGGCGGATCCGTGGTTTTTCGGACGCATGTACCGCAGGGCGGTTCGGCAATTCTCTGACATGCTCAATGGGGCTGTTCCGCCAGACGTTGAGGTTCCCGAGGGGCTGGGGGACACCGCTCTTGACGTGGTGTTGAGGGCCTGGCTCGCCGTGTGCGGCAACGACGAGGTGGCTAAGAAGGACATGCCGACCCGGGAAGAGCTCTACGACAAAGTACTGTCGATTGAGTTTACTCGGTGGCGTAAGGAACTGAAACTGGGAGACATCAGCCGTGACCAACTGCGTCGCGCCGCTGCCGCCCTCAGCTTGCTTGCCCCGAGCCAGGACGAGGATGCGGTCGATGACGTCCTGAGCAGATTGCCAGAGTGGAGTCAGGAGCATCTGCTCCGCAGCCGTTTCGCAGAACTGCTTGTCCAATCCCTCTTGCGTGATGACGGTGCAGAGTCCGTCAGCCTGCGGCCCGATCCGGTTGCAGAACACCTCATCCTGGCGGTCTTCGGAAAGAAGCCGGAACTGCTGGATCGGGTGCTTCCTCAGGATCCGGCGAAGGTACCTGGCATAGACGCCCCCGATGCTGACGACTCAATCGTTACGCGTAAGCTCGAGTGGGGCCAGCAGGCGCGCAACGCCTGCGTGACCCTTACACGGGCCTCCTCTCTCGATAGAGAGGCGGCACTTCGCCTGGCCCGGCGTGCTCTCCGTGAGAGGCCATTCCTGTGGAAGGAGGCGCTGGACGTCGCGCTCACCCAGGGAGGACCCTTCGCGCAGGCCCTGACAGCGCTAATCGAATCCGGTGCGGATCTGCCCCTCGGCAAGATTGATAATGAGATTCCTGTCGGGCATCCGGCGTTGGCGGGGGCGGCCTTGGCGGCGACCAGGCGCCTTGCAGATTCCGCCGAACCCAGTCCGGGGCAGCGGGCGTACTGGGCGAATCGACTATCCATTCGTCTATCGGATGTTGGTGAGCGTGGTGAGGCGCTGGGGGTGGCCCGTGAGGCGGTGGAACTGTATCGTGCGTTGGCTGAGGCTTCCCCGCAGGCTTACATGCCTGACCTGGCGATGTCGTTGAATAATCTGGCGAATCGTTTGTCGGCGGTGGGTGAGCGTGGTGAGGCCTTGGTGGTGGCTCGTGAGGCGGTGCGTTTGCGCCGGGTGTTGGCTGAGGCCTCCCCGCAGGCTTACACGCCTGATCTGGCCGGATCGTTGAATAATCTGGCGATTCGTTTGTCGGAGGTGGGTGAGCGTGGTGAGGCCTTGGTGGTGGCTCGTGAGGCGGTGCGTTTGCGCCGGGTGTTGGCTGAGGCCTCCCCGCAGGCTTACACGCCTGATCTGGCCGGATCGTTGAATAATCTGGCGATTCGTTTGTCGGAGGTGGGTGAGCGTGGTGAGGCCTTGGTGGTGGCTCGTGAGGCGGTGGACGCGTATCAGGTGTTGGCTGAGGCTTCCCCGCAGGCTTACACGCCTGACCTGGCTGCGTCGTTGAGCAATCTGGCAAATTGTTTGTCGTCGATGGGAGATCGGGACCGGGCGTTGGTGGTGGCTCGTGAGGCGG
>NZ_ALCA01000112.1 GCF_000278725.1 Actinomyces sp. ICM47
TGCCCGGGGGAGCGGTCACCACCGCGCAGCCGCCCGGCCGCGTCGCCGCCGCGATATCGCCCAGCGCGCGCGTGACCGGCAGCTCCGGCGGCTTGGAAACAAGTTCTTCGAGGGTGGTCATGGCTCAATATTTCACAAGCGAGTGATACTGCTGACGGGCTTTCATTGCGCGGAGTTGCCGTTTTTTCGCAGCATTTCAACGTCGTACCCTGCTTCTGCCTCTGCGACCCACGCGTCAATCTGGTCCTCGCTGACAGCTTCTCCGTGCACGGTCTGTTTGTTCATATACACAGGCTAATACGAAGGTGATGAGGCTGAGGAAGATGGGGCGGCAGAGTAGACTGGAAGCAGTATGACTACGGAGAACACTGCGCCGACGCTCGCGGCGGCCACCCTCGCACACACCACGGGGCGCGTCACCATCCCCGCAGACATGGACCCGATTGTGGTCCTCGGCATCGCAGACCAGGTCCTGCGCGCCCTCGAACGCGGCTTCCCGCACGTCCGCTTCCTCGTGACCGGGCGCGACATCTCCCTCGCGGGCACCCAGGCGGACATCGACGTGGCCGCTGGCCTCCTCGAGGAACTCATCGGCATGGCCCGACGCGGCACCGCGCTGGACGCCACCGCCGTCGAACAGGCCATCGGGCTGCTCGGACGCCTCACCTCGGGCGAGGCCCCCACGGAGGAAATCCTCTCCGCGCGCGGCCGCTCGATCCGCCCCAAGACCCCCGGCCAGAAGGCCTACACGGACGCCATCGACCGCGCCACCGTCGTCTTCGGCATCGGCCCCGCGGGCACGGGCAAGACCTACCTGGCCATGGCCCAGGCCGTGCGCCGCCTCCTCTCCGGCGAGGTGCGCCGCATCGTCCTGACCCGCCCCGCCGTCGAGGCCGGGGAAAACCTGGGCTTCCTGCCAGGCTCCCTCACCGACAAGATCGACCCCTACCTGCGTCCCCTCTACGACGCCCTGGGCGACATGCTCGACCCCGAGGCCCTGCCCAAGCTCATGGCCGCCGGCACCATCGAGGTCGCGCCACTGGCCTACATGCGCGGCCGCACCCTCAACGACTCCTTCATCATCCTGGACGAAGCCCAAAACACGACGGTCGGCCAGATGAAAATGTTCCTCACGCGCCTGGGCTTCGGCTCCAAGGTCGTCGTCACGGGCGACGCCTCGCAGGTCGACCTGCCGGGCAGCCAGACCTCCGGACTGTCCGTCGTCGAAAACATCCTGGGCGACATCGACGACATCGAATTCTGCCGCCTGACCAG
Organism: Actinomyces sp. ICM47; assembly: GCF_000278725.1. Lineage (GTDB taxonomy): Bacteria > Actinomycetota > Actinomycetes > Actinomycetales > Actinomycetaceae > Pauljensenia. The sequence goes on from NZ_ALCA01000112.1 coordinate 1,276, forward strand.
CGCCGACGTCGTGCGCCACGAGCTGGTCGGTGCCATCATCGACGCCTACCAGCGCTACGACGACCGAAACGCCGCGCGCCGCGCGCGCACCCGCAGCCACAACACCGCACGCAGGGAGTACACGTCATGACCGAGGTCATCAACGAGACCGACTACGAGATCAACGAAGCCGAGTTTTCCGCCCTGGCAGACTATGTGCTCGACCAGATGCACGTCAGCTCCGACGCGGAAGTCAACATCATCTTCATCGACCCCGAGCCAATGGAAGACCTGCACGTGCGCTGGCTCGACCTGCCCGGCCCGACCGACGTCATGAGCTTCCCCATGGACGAGCTGCGCCCCGGCACAGCCGAACGCCCCACGCCCCCCGGCATGCTCGGCGACATCTGCATCTGCCCGGCGATTGCCTCCCGCCAGGCCGCAGAATCCGGCCACAGCGCCGCCGAAGAAATGCTGCTCCTGGCCACGCACGGCATGCTGCACCTCCTCGGCTACGACCACGCGACCGACGCCGAGCGCGAGATCATGTTTGCCCTCCAGCGCAAGCTCCTGCTGACCTTCCTGGCCACCCGATGACCCTCACCGTCCCCCTGGAGGCAGCCCCGGCCTCGCCGATCATGGGCGTGCCCTCCGTGGCCCTCCTGATCCTGGCGGTTATCGCCCTGGCCTTCGCGTCCATCGCGCAGAGCGTCGAGCAGGCGATCCAGCGCCTGACCCTCGCTGGCGTCGAAGACCTCATCGAGGAAGAGCACAGGAACGCGCGCATCCTCTACGGCCTCGTCGATCACCGTCGGCGCACCCTGCTGTCGCTGCGCGCCTTCCGTACCTTCTGGCAGGTCGTCTACGCCGTCACGGGCACCATCGTCCTGGTGGACACACGCCTGCCCTGGTGGGCGGTCGCCCTCATCGCGGTGTCCGTCATCGCAGTGATCCAGCTGATTTTCGTCTCCTTCCTGCCCGCCCAGTGGGGCGCGCGCAACCCCGAGGGCATCGGCCTGGTCGGCGCGTCCTTCGCGGACCGCCTCTCGCGCCTCAGCCACGTCGCAGACCCGCTGCTGACCCGCGTACGTTCCTCACGCCCCGCCCCCGAACCCACCGAAGCGCAGGCACGCGCCGAACTGATCTCCGACCTGCGCGAAATCGTCGACGAGGTCGGCGAACCCGAGAGCTTCGAGGAAGAGGACCGCGACATGGTCCGATCTGTCCTGGACCTCGGACACACGCTCGTGCGCGAGGTCATGGTGCCGCGCACCGACATGGTGACCATCGACGCGGACACACCCGCGCCCTCCGCCCTCCGCCTGTTCGTACGCTCCGGATTCTCGCGCATTCCCGTCGTCGGCGACGACGTGGACGACATCCGAGGCATCCTGTTCTTCAAAGACCTGGTCTCCCGCTGGGAGGCGAACGGCGGCCAGCTAGACCTGCGCGCCGAGCAAATGATGCGCCCCGCCGAGTACGCCGTCGAAATGAAGCTCGCGGACGACATGCTGCGCCAAATGCAGGCTGAACGCTTCCACATGGCCATCGTCATTGACGAATACGGCGGCGTCGCGGGCCTGGTCACCCTCGAAGACATCCTCGAGGAGGTCGTCGGCGAACTCACCGACGAACACGACCGCCACTCCATCGAACCCGAGGAAACGGAGCCGGGCACCTGGCGCGTGCCCGCACGCTACCCGATCTCCGAACTGGGCGAGCTCCTCGGACGCGACATCGAAGACGAGGACGTCGACTCCGTCGGCGGCCTCCTCGCCAAGGCCATCGGCAAGGTTCCGCTGCCCGGCGCGACCGGCAGCCTCGCCGGCGTCATGATGACGGCGGAAGAGGCGCGCGGACGCCGCCGCCAAGTCTCCACGATCCTGTGCCGCCTCGACCCCGACTCTCCGCTTATCACTGACCCTATCCCCGCCGACGACAAGGACAACTGACATGCGATTCCCCTCCGACGACGAACTCATGGCCGGCCCCAACGCCTTCGGGGACGCGCGCATCGAGGTAGCACCCGACGCCGCCGACCCGGAAGCCGACGCCCGCGCGCAGATCGAGGCCGGCCTCGGCGAAACCTCGGACGAGGCCGGGGCTGAGTCCGGCGACGACGCGGACTCTGAGGATTCTGAGGATTCTGACGGCTCTGAGGACTCTGACGGCTCTGAGGATTCTGAGGAGGACGAGGACTATGGCGACCTCGAGGGCCTGGAGGACGAGGAGGACGCCGATCTCGACGCGTTCGAGGCACTGACCTCGCTGGCGTCCCTGCGCGAGGACGCGGCCGCGACCATCGAGATCCCGGACTTTCCCGAGGACTTCCGTGCAGGCTTCGTGTCGATCGTCGGTCGCCCCAACGTCGGCAAATCGACACTGACGAATGCGCTAGTCGGGCGCAAGATCGCGATCACCTCGGGCCGCCCCGAAACGACGCGCCACAACATCCGTGGCATCGTGCACGGGGATAACTACCAGCTGGTGCTCCTGGATACCCCCGGATACCACCGGCCGCGCACGCTGCTGGGCAAGCGCCTCAACGACATGGTACGTGAGGCCCTCTCCGAGGTCGATGTCGTGCTCTTCTGCCTGCCCGCCGACCAGCGTATCGGTCCCGGCGACCAGTTCATCGCCCGCGAACTGCGTGGCATCAAGCGCCCGATCATCGCGGTGGCCACCAAGTGCGACGCCGTGCCGCGCGAGCGCGTCATGAAGCACCTGCTGTCCATCGAAAAGCTGGGGGAGTGGGCCGCCATCGTGCCCGTCTCCTCCGTGGAAGGCAAGGGCATCGACCACCTGCGCGAGGTGCTGGCGCAGACTGTGCCGCTGTCGCCGCCGCTCTACCCCGAGGGCGACGTTACCGACGAGTCGCGCGACACCCTCATCGCCGAGTTCATCCGCGAGGCCGCCCTCGAAGGCGTGCGCGACGAGCTGCCGCACTCCCTGGCCGTCCAGGTCGAGGAGATCATCGAACGACCCCGCCGCGAGGGCGACGACCGCCCGCCCATGCTCGACATTCACGTGAACGTCTACGTCGAGCGCGACTCCCAAAAGGCCATCATCATCGGCCGCAAGGGCTCGCGCCTCAAGCAGATCGGTACACAAGCCCGCGCCCACATCGAGGAGCTGCTGGGACGGCGCGTCTACCTGGACCTGCACGTGCGCACCGCGAAAGACTGGCAGTCCGACCCGAAGATGCTGGGACGCCTCGGGTTCTGACGTGCCCAGCGTCATCCGCGTGCGCGGTGCCCGCGTCCACAACCTGAAGAACGTGGACGTTGGCGTTCCCCTGAACGCGTTCGTCGCAGTCGCGGGCGTGTCTGGGTCGGGCAAGTCTTCCCTGGCCCTGGGCACGCTCTACGCGGAGGGTTCACGGCGTTACCTGGAGTCCCTGGCGACCTACACGCGCAGGCGTATCTCCCAGGCAGCCAAGGCCTCGGTGGACGAGGTGGCGCACGTCCCCGCCGCGCTCGCGTTGCGCCAGCGCCCCGGCGTGCCCGACGTGCGCTCCACTTTTGGCACGGCGACGGAACTCCTCAACCATCTGCGCCTCCTATTCTCGCGCGCGGGCTCCTACCTGTGCCCGAACGGGCACCGCGTCCCTCCCTCGCGTAACGTCGCCCTGGAGGTTCCTCTCACGTGCCCGCAGTGTGGGGAGTCCTTTAGGGGGCTCGGCGCGGAGGAAATGGCCTTCAACTCGGGCGGCGCGTGCCCGGTGTGCGAGGGGACGGGCGTCCAGCGCGTCGTCAACCGCGCCGCCCTCGTGCCCGATGAGTCCCTGACCATCGACGAGGGGGCCGTCTCCCCGTGGGGGTCTCTCATGTGGAAGCTCATGAAAGACGTCGCCCGCGAGATGGGCGTGCGCACGAACGTGCCCTTCCGGGACCTGACCGACGCCGAAAAGGAAATCGTCTACGAGGGGCCCGCCGAAAAACGCCACATCGTCGTCGCCACCAAGACGGGCGGTGCCGAGCTGGACTTCACCTACTTCAACGCGGTCGCCACGGTCGAAAACGCCCTGTCGAAGGCGAAAGACGAGAAGGCTCTTGCCCGCGTCAACAAGTACCTCATCACCCGCACGTGCCCGGCTTGCGACGGCACGCGCCTGGGGGAGCGGGTGCGTTCCACACTGATTGACGGCATGGATCTGGGCGAGGCCTCTCGCCTGACCCTCACGGAACTGCGCGAGTGGGTCCAGCGCATCCCCGGCCTCGTCCCGGAGGAAGTGGCACCCATGGCCCGCGTCATTGTTGATGAGATGACCGAGCCGATGCAGCGCCTCGTGGAACTCGGTCTGTCCTACCTGTCTCTCGACCGTGCCTCCTCGACGCTGTCCAACGGCGAGCGTCAGCGCGTGCAGCTCGCCCGCGCCGTGCGCAACCAGACGACTGGGGTCCTCTACGTCCTCGACGAACCGACCATCGGCCTGCACCCCGCCAACGTTGACGGTGTCCTGGCGATCATCCGTCAGCTCATCGCCGACGGGAACTCCGTTGTCGTCGTCGACCACGACACGCGCGTCCTGGGGGCCGCCGACCACCTCATCGAAATCGGGCCGGGTGCAGGCGCGGACGGCGGTCGCGTCATCTTCCAGGGGCCTATCGACGAGGCCTCCCGCGCCCCCGCTTCTCGTATCGGCCCATACATGGCTGGGTCTCGTCGGGTTGAGCGTGCGGTTGGGGAGCCGGGTCGGGGCGCGGACGTCGACAGGCGCGGCGCGCTTCACCTGGAAACCTCGCAGATACACACGGTGCAGCCCCTGAGCGTGGACATACCCGTCGGCTCTCTGACGGCCGTCACGGGCATGAGCGGCTCGGGCAAGACAACGCTCGTGCTGGAGTCGCTGGTTCCCGCACTGCGTGCGCGCCTGGCGGGTGACCCGCTGCCGACGCACGTGCGCGACGTGGATGCCGCCGGGATCTCCCGCGTCAACCTGATCGACGCGACACCCATCGGTGTCAACGTTCGTTCGACCGTGGCCACGTATTCCGGTGTGCTGGACGAGCTGCGCCGGGCGTTCGCGCGCACGGAGGAAGCGCAGGCGGCTGGGCTCAAGCCCGGCGCTTTCTCCTACAACACGGGTTCGCTGCGTTGTCCCACATGCGACGGGACCGGACAGATTACCCTGGACGTGCAGTTCCTGCCGGACGTGGACATCGAGTGCACCGAGTGCCGGGGGAGCCGCTACGGCGCGCAGGCCGCATCGATTCGCCGTGATGGCCTCTCGTTACCCGATATTTTGGCGATGAGCGTCGATGAGGCCCGGGTTGCTGTGCGCGGCCTGAAGAAAGCGGGCGCGCTCCTCGAGACGCTGTCCGGCCTTGGTCTGGGGTATCTGACGCTTGGCGAGGCCACGCCTGCCCTGTCCGGTGGCGAGGCGCAGAGACTCAAGCTGGCCTCGGAGATGGGGAGGCGTCAGGACGGCGCGCTCTTCGTCTTCGACGAGCCGACCATCGGCTTGCACCCGGACGACGTGCAGGTCCTCTTGGATGTGCTTCAGCGCCTCATCGAGCGGGGAGCGACCGTTCTCGTGATCGAGCACGACCTGGATTTGATCCGCTGCGCTGACTGGGTCATCGACATGGGCCCAGGCGGCGGCATAGAGGGTGGTCGCATCGTCGCACAGGGCACCCCGAGCGATATTGCGGCCAACGAGGTCTCGGTGACGGGCCGCTATCTGCGCTGACGGGGTCATCATTACCGGCTCGGTGCCTGTGCCCGGGCTGGTTGTGGGGCAGGGGTGACTCGGTTTGCCAGTTCCGCGTTTATTCTTGTGTGTTGGGGCGCTGCACCCGATCCGTAGGCAATGCACCTCTTCTGTTCGGGTGTAGTGCCCCTGATCGGGTGTAGCGCCCCTGATCGGGTGCAGTGCTCCTGATCGGGTGCAGCGCCCCCGTGCTTCTGGCAGTTGTGGCGGTTGCCGGGGACGTGGGTGTCTTCTGGGGGTTCTTTGCGGCCTCGTATGGTCCTCAGAAATGTTGCATGCAATTCCCGTGTGAACATTTCAAACATTGAAATCGTATCGTTGAAATTGTAATTTTTTGAGGTGCTGCAGAAAGTTCGGGCACCCGAATTGCATGCGACTGATGGTTGATGAAGCGCGTCAGGTGAACTCCTCTGTGCGCACGTCGGCCCACGACACTGTCCATGATCCCCGGGATGCTTCGACCTGTTGGGTTCAGCTGCGATTTCGTGGTTTGCGGTGCCACCCGTAGGACCCAGACGCGTTGAGGAGCTTACGGTGCCACCCGTAGGGCTGAGCTGCCATGCCCCGGGACAGAACAGCTCACGAAGAAGGCATAACGCAGCGCCCGGCTGCGCAATGGCAGCCGGGCGCGTGACGTTGTTAGAGCGAGACGCTCACTTGACGATGACGACTCGCAGGAAGCGGGGGCCGTGCACGCCGTTGACGCGGACCAGCTCGATGTCCGAGGTCGCCGAACCGCCGGCGATCCAGGTCATGGGACGCGTCGGATTCTTGCCGAGGATGTCCACCGCCTGGGGGACCGTGGGGACGATGTCGGCGGCGTTGAGGACGACGACGTGGGTGTCGGGCACGAGCGTGATCGCGCGTCGACCCTGGTCGGGCTCTCCGTCGAGAACGATGGTGCCGGAGATAGAGATAGCAACGCGGCAGCGCGTGACGACGGCGTCGATCTCGTCCAGTTCCAGCGTCGGGATGGCCTGCTCACGGCTATCCTCACGGACCGTGCGGCCGTCGCGGGCGGCGGCCTTCTTGAAGGTCTCGTCCAGCCCGGTCGGCACGACGACGGAGGTGGCCTTCTGGTCGGCCAGGAAGGTCGAGATCGCGTCGGCGACCTCGGACTCCTTGGAGACCACGACGACCTTTGCCGAGTAGTCCTCAAGCTTTTCGATCATTTCGTCGATGACGGCCTGCGAACCGGGCGCGTGCTCGGTGGAACGGATGTAGTCGCGGGGGATCGGGCGCACGGGACGGCCCTGCTGGGAACGGGAGATGGCGTCGCGTGCGCGAGCCAGGATCG
>NZ_ALCA01000113.1 GCF_000278725.1 Actinomyces sp. ICM47
TGTTCCTGGACCCGCCCGTTTTGTTCCTCAGGTGTCTGCGATAGGATGCAGCAGTGATCTGAAGGCAACCACATCTGGAGCAGCGCATGAGTAACATCAACAACGTCTTCGCGCGCCAGCCCAAAGTCGCGCAGACACCCACTTCGGCGCACGCCTGGGATTACACGACTGTTCCAGTACAGACCCCGGGGAAACACCCGTTCTCGCGGCCCCCACACCTTCCGGCGCATGCCTCACGCCACGGATGCCCGGTCACCTACGGCCAGATACTGGTGGAACAAGTCAGGGCCTCCTACAATGCCCGGGTCCGAACCTCCTCCATCATCCTGATCACCATCTCGCTGCTGAGCATCTTTTTCTGCTTCATCATCCTGTCCGGCGCATGCCTGCCAGCCGCGCGAGCGCAGGTACGCGCCGCAGTCGACTACCACGTCCCCGAGCCCGCCATCAAGCTCGCCCGGACCACCTTCTATGTTGTGCTCGCGTGCTTCGTCGTCGACCTGGCTGCCCTCATCGCCTTCATTGTCTGGCTGTTCGGCTGACCGCGCACCCCAACCCCGGCCTCGTCCCCGAGGAACCCGCACCCCGGCCTCGTCCCCGAACCTCACGACCCGGCCACCGCGCGCGAACCCCGACGCGCGTGGATGCGCCTGTAAACTTGACGTATGACTCCCCGATACGAAGCCCCCTCGCGCTCGATTTCCGGAACCGACGCTGACCTGCTCGATCAGCTCCGATACGCGGACGGGAGACCCTACGGGTTCTACAAGAACGCCCTCGGTGCCTGGGATTACGGCGACTTCACCCTCGCCATAGACCACGTGCAGGCCGACCCCTACGCCCCGCCCTCATCCCTGCGCGCCTGGACCCGACCCGAGGCCATGGGCCTGCCCGAGGCCGCCCTGGCCTCGCCCGACGCACGCCTCGCAGCCGGGGACTTCATCGCCCGCACCTTCGACGAGGCTATCCGCGCCCGCGGCGCGCGCGACGTGTCCATCGCCCGTGCCGGTGCCCTCATCCTCCAACGCTCCTACGCGACCGTCCTGCCCGACCGAGTCGAAGTACGATTCCAGGTCAAACTCCCCGCGCGCGGACGCACCATCCTCGGTAAGAGCGCCGCACGCCTCTTCGACGTGGACGTGCCCAACATCATCATGGACTGCTTCGACTTCGTCTCCGAAGACCCGGCCACCACCCGCAAGCGCTCCCGCCTCCTCGGCCACGTCGCCGCCTACGAAGACTACCGCGCCCTCCAGGGCATCCTCGAAGACCGCGGCTGGGTATCCTTCGTCGCCGACGAGGCCATGCTCGCGCGACGCTCCGGCGTGTCCGAAGCACCCCTGGCCGGGGACGGCGTCGTCGCCTTTACCGCCCCCGAATCCCTGCGCGCCACCGTCACCCTGCCGCACGCCGGCGAGGTGTCCGGCATGGCGATCCCCCCGGGCCTCACCCTCATCGTGGGCGGCGGCTACCACGGCAAATCCACGCTCCTCGAAGCCATCGCCCAAGGCGTGTACGCGCACGTGCCCGGCGACGGCCGCGAACTCGTCGCCACCGACCCCACCGCCACGAAGGTGCGCGCCGCCGACGGCCGAGCCGTCACCGGCGTCGACATCTCACCCTTCATCACCCACCTCCCGGGCGGTGCCGACACCACGTCCTTCTCCACCGAAAACGCATCCGGATCCACCTCACAGGCCGCCTCCATCATCGAATCCCTCGAGCTGGGCGCACGCACACTCCTCATCGACGAAGACACCTCCGCCACCAACCTCCTCATCCGCGACACCCGCATGCGCGACCTCGTCGCCGCCGACAAAGAACCCATCACGCCCCTCGTCGACCGCGTCACCTCCCTCACCGAGGCCGGGATCTCCCTCATCATGGTCGTCGGCGGTTCCGGAGCGTTCCTCGACGCCGCCGACCGAGTCCTCATGATGGACAACTACCACTGCCTCGACGTCACCTCCCGCGCGCACACAGTCGTGACCAACCTGCCGCGCCCCCGCACCGACGCCCACACCAGCTGGGAGGCAGCACCCCGCGTACCCGCCGCGAAAGCCCGCGTGGACCGCCCGCGCACCAAAGCCTCGGGCACATCCGTTCTGACCATCGACCGATCAACCATCGACATCTCCGACGTCGCCGCCGTCGTCGATCCCGGGCAGGCCGAGGCCATCGCCTGGTGCGTGCGCGGCGTCCTCGAAGAAATGGCCGGCAAACAGTCGATGCCCGACCTCATGGCCAAGCTCGGCCGACGCCTCGCCTCCGAAGGCCTGGACGCCGTCTGCAAGTTCGGCGCCCGCTCCTACCCGGCGTTCCTGGCGCGCCCGCGCCTCATCGACGTGGGTGCGGCCATCAACCGCTACCGCGGCCTGGCCCTGCGCAAGCCGCGCGGCGAGGGCGTTGCGGGCGAGGTTTCCGAGTCGTAGCCGCTGCCGGGCGCCCGCTGGGTCG
>NZ_ALCA01000114.1 GCF_000278725.1 Actinomyces sp. ICM47
GCCGGACGGCGCGGGCGGCGGCGACCAGCAGGCATGGCCCGGCTTCGAGGACGCGGCCGTCCCACCCGAGAACCTCGGTGCCTACCTGCGCGACTTCACCGCCCTCATGGAGGAGTACGACATCGACGGCCTCCTGTACGGGCACTTCGGCGACGGCTGCGTGCACGTGCGCCTCGCCATGCCGCTCGAGACCCCGGAAGGCGTCGCCCACTCACGCGCGTTCCTCCAGTCCGCGGCCCGCATCTGCGCCGCCCACGGCGGCTCCGTCTCCGGCGAGCACGGCGACGGACGCGCCCGCGGAGAACTCCTGCGCTTCATGTACTCCCCCGAGATGCTCGACCTGTTCGCGCGCGTCAAGCACGTCTTCGACCCCGACAACCTCCTCAACCCCGGGGTGCTCGCCTCCCCCATGGACGAGGCCGAGGCCGCCTCGCGCGCCCGGGCGCGGGTTCTTGCGGCGCGCAGCGGGGGTCCCGACGGGCTGACGGCAAACGGCGCGGCCGCCACCGCCCTGACCGATCATGACGACGCGCACGCCACCGGCCTCGCCCCTGCCGATAGCGCACTCCAGCCCAACGACGCGGCCGCCAACGACTCCCCGCCGTCGCCTGACGTGTCTGGCGCTGCTGGCGGCACCGGCCTCGCCCCTGCCGATGGCGCGCTCGAACTACAGCCCGGCGTCGATCCTCTCGACGCCAACCTGCGGCGCGTCGCCGCGCACCCCATGCCCGCCGACGGCGGCTTCGCGTTCACCCACGACGGCGGCGACTTCACAGCCGCCGTCCACCGCTGCACCGGCGTCGGCAAGTGCCGCGCCGGAGTCTCCGGCACCTTCATGTGCCCCTCCTACCTGGCCACACGCGACGAGAAAGACGTGACACGAGGGCGCGCCCGCATCCTCCAGGAAGCCGCGAACTCACAGCTCGTGAAGGCCATCGACTCCCCCGAAGTCCTCGAAGCCCTCGATCTGTGCCTGGCCTGCAAGGCCTGCTCCGCCGACTGCCCCGCCGGCGTCGACATGGCACGCTACCGCTCCGAAGCACTCTTCCGCACCTACCGGGGACGCATGCGCCCCCTCAGCCACTACACGCTCGGCTGGCTGCCGCGCCTCACCCGCGTCACCGCGCGCGTGCCCGGCCTGGCACGCATCGCGAACATCGTCATGTCGGTCGCTCCCCTGCGCTCGCTGGCCTTCCGTATCATCGGCCTCGATCCTCGCCGAGGCATGCCCGCCCTCCAGTCCGGCACCTTCACCGCATGGGCCCGCCGCCGCAACCTGCTGGCAGGTAGCGTTCCTGCGTCCGCTTCATCGGATCCCATTTCTGGCGCTTCGGATTCCGTTTCCTTTGCTTCCAATCACGTTTCTGACGCTTCCAATCCCATTTCTGACGCCCGCGAGCGCGATGCAGCGCCGACCTCGTCTGACTCTGCCCGCGAGCGCGGCGGCACCACGGCCTCGTCTGACCCTGCCCGCGAGCGCGAAGCGGCCACTGCCTCGTCGATGGCGGACTCCCCGATCCTGAGCGGCCCGCGCGACCCCAGCGGGCGGCCGTATGCGCTCGTGTGGGCGGACTCGTTTAGCCAGACCCTGGACGATGCGGGGGCGCGCGCGGTCGTCGATGTGCTCGAGGCGAACGGGTTTGCGCCCATCGTCGCTCCGGACGCGTGCTGCGGACTCACGTGGATTACGACGGGTCAGCTGACGGGCGCGAAGAAACACTTGACGTCGTTGCTCAGTGTGCTCGCACCCTTCGCGGCGTCGGGAATCCCAATTGTCGGCGTTGAGCCTTCGTGCACGGCAGTACTGCGCGACGACCTGCTCGACCTGTTGCCCGAGGATCCGCGCTCGGCGCTTGTGTCGGGCGCGACGCGAACGCTCGCCGAGATTCTGTCGGCGATGCCAGCGTCCGCGCGCCGCCTGCCGAGCCTGGAGGGCGTCGAGATCGTCGCGCAGCCGCACTGCCACCACTACTCAGTCATGGGGTGGGACACCGACCAGGCGCTGCTCGAGTCGCTGGGGGCGCGCGTGACCCGACTCGAAGGCTGCTGCGGCCTGGCCGGTAACTTCGGCATGGAGGCGGGCCACTACGACTTGTCAGTCGCGGTCGCATCGCATTCGCTGCTGCCCATGCTTGATGCTCAGCCGGACGCGGTGTATCTGGCGGACGGCTTCTCGTGCCGCACCCAGGCAGCCCAGCTCGCGGGCCGCGGGGGCGTCCACCTGGCGACGCTGCTGGCTGGGTATTCTGGCTGATTGCCGACGGTGGTGTGTGGTTCCACGGGTGCTCCGGGCACCGTCGCACCTTGCCGTGGGGCCGGGCTACTTGGTGTGCCGGGCTGCTTGGCGTGCCGGCGGGCGGCGACCCGCCCACAGTGTTGCTTGCAGCACCGCTGGCATTCCAGGCACCGTCACGCCTAACTGTGGGGCCGGGCTGCCTGGCGTGTCGGCGGGCGGCGGCCCG
>NZ_ALCA01000115.1 GCF_000278725.1 Actinomyces sp. ICM47
GCCAGGCCCACGAATTCCTCCCGCGCCCACCACACCAGTGTGGTTTGTCGTTACTGTGCGTATCCCATCCAGGCCCCGCCGCCGCCCACCAGCACCACAGCCAGGCCCACCAATTCCTCCCGCGCCCACCACACCAGTGTGGTTTGTCGTTACTGTGCGTATCCCATCCAGGCCCCGCCGCCGCCCACGAGCGCCGCAGCCATACCCTCCCGATTTTCCGTGCTCTCCACACCGGTGACGGTGGGATTTTACAGAATTAGGAGCTGGCTGCCGGCGTGCCGGGGTTCTAATGATGCAACATTCCCGTTTGGTGGCGGTGAAGCCACGACGTGAGGCAGTGTGGCGCTCAAAGTGCAGACCACCTCGGTGAAAAACACTGAAAACGGGCTGTTAAGGGCGAGGTGGTCTGCGTTTTGGGCGTAATAGCCTCTTGTTATGGTGTATTGCTCGCACATAGACCCGTCATTGAGACCCTAAACCCGCTAATGATGCAACATTCCCATTTGGTGGCGCTGAAGCCACGACGTGAGGCAGTGTGGCGCTCAAAGTGCAGACCACCTCGGTGAAAAACGCCGAAAATGGGCTGTTGAGGGCGAGGTGGTCTGCGTTTTGGGCACAACGGCGTCTGGCAGGGTGTGTTGTTCGCACGCAAACCCGCTATTGCGAGTGGGAACCCGCTATATCGCACGCAAACCCGCTAGTTGGAGTGTGGGCGGCATTGCCCAGGCTCAGAACAGCAGGCCCGCGTGCGGATTAGGGGACCCAGGCTCGGAACAGCAGGCCCGCGTGCGGATTAGGGGACCCAGGCTCGGAACAGCGGGCCCGCGTGCGGATTAGCGGGCCCACGTGCGAGTTACAGGCCCACACCCCTGACATTTGTCATGGCTCCTCCTGCATCAAAGGACACTTCCGGCCCCATTAATACGAGCGCAGACTGGGAGCCATGAACACGAACACCACGCCCGCCCTTCAGGCGACGAACATCCACCAGTCTTTCGGCCACGTCGACGCGCTGCGCGGCGTGAACCTCACCCTCATGCCCGGCGAGATCGTGGCGCTCCTCGGCGTCAACGGCGCGGGCAAGAGCACGTTCCTGGACATCGTCCTCGGCCTGGCCACCCCCACGCAGGGTGATATCAGCGTCTACGGCATGAGTCCACGCGAGGCCGTGCGCCGCTCCCTCGTGAGCGCGATGCTTCAGACTGGCTCGATGCCGCGCGACGGGAAGGTTCGCAACACGATCGACCTGGTCGCCGCGATGCACGCCAACCCGATCCCCACCGACGAGCTCCTAGAGCGTGCGAACCTGACGAAGCTCGCCAAGCGCCCGCTCAACAAGCTCTCCGGCGGCGAGCGCCAGCGCGTGCGCCTCGCCCTCGCGCTTGCCGGCAACCCTGACTTCCTGATTCTCGACGAGCCGACCGCAGGTATGGACGCGCTGGCCCGCCGCGCCTTCTGGGAGACGATGCGCGCCGAGGCCGCGGAAGGCCGCACGCTCCTCTTCGCCACGCACTACCTGACCGAGGCCCGTAAGGACGCCGACCGCATCGTCATCATCGACGCCGGAAAGGTCCTCCTGGACGCCCCCACCGAGCAGGTCGTCGCCGACAACGAGGACCTCGAAGACGTCTTCGAACGCATCACCTCCCACGCCGACGCCGAGTGAGCGCTCGGGATCACGCGCCCGACAACACCACCACCGCCCCGATGCCGACCGTGCGCGACGGGCAGCCGAGACGCGAGAACCCAGCCCAGACCTCGTCCCCACGGGCGTCCAAGGCCCGCGCGAGACAGGCCCGGCGCCGTCCCAAGGCCGACGCCGAAGCCATCACCCCACGACCCCAGATACGACACACGAAGAAGGAATCATGACCACCCACGCACCCGCACGACCCACCGACCGACCGATCCCCTCCCCCTTCACGGGCGCGGGGAAGCTGTGGCGCGCGACGTTCCTATCCCACATCCTTAACCCGTGGAACATGGCGTTTGCAGTGCTCCTGCCCATGTTCATGTACGCGATGTTCGGCATGACGGACGTTGCGCGCGCGACCCAGACCGGGCGCGGGAACCTGGCGGCCGCGATGGTCGCGATGATGACCACGTACGGCGTGATCCTGGTCGGCGGTTCCCTCGGCGCGACGCTGTCCGTCGAGCGTACGACCGGCATCTCGCGCATGTACGCTCTGACCCCCATCCAGCCGTGGGTGATCCTGCTGGTGCGCCTGAGCGCGCTCGTGGCGCTGAGCGCGTTCATCACGCTCATCACCTTCAGCTTCGGTATGGCCACGGGCGCGGAAATGACCGCCGGCGCGTGGGCGGCCAGCGCCGCAGTGGTCATCGCGCTGTCGGCCCTGGGTGCGCTCATTGGCTTGGCCTGCGGCTACACGATTAAGGGCGAGAATGCCTACAGCGCCTCCGCGTTCGTCATGCTGATGGGTGCCTTCGTGTCCGGCATGTTCATCCCGCTGGACCAGCTGCCGCCCTTCGTCGCGCAGATCGCGCCCTTCACGCCCCTGTACGGTGCCGTCCAGGCGATCTACGCGGTCGCCGGAACCGTGACGATGCCGACCGCCGCGTGGCTCAACATCGCCGGGTGGGCGGTCGTCACGGCGGGCATCGCCTGGTGGGGCGCGTCTCACGACACGGATCGCTAGGCTAGTGTCATGAAGGAGCGCTTGATCTCCCTGGCGTGGGCGGCCCCGTGGATGCTGTTCATGGGGTTCCCCCTCGCCTACGCCCTGGAACTGACGGATCCGGTCCAGCGCGCGGGCCTCATCGGGTTGTGTGCCCTTCTCGCGGTCGTTAACTCGGCGACGTGGCTGACCAATCCCCTGCCTGCGCGTAACTCCTTCACGAGGCCGTTCATCCTCTCCCACGCAGCGCTGGTGGCCGCGACGGTTGCCTACCTCGTGTATGCGGTCTCCCTCGACACCCCTCACGCGTTCATGCTGACGTCGTATCTGCTGGTCGCGTGGGTGTTCCAGGCACCGGGTAGATTCATCATCGCGGGTCTCGTGCCGGTGACCGCTATCGCGGGCGTGGCCGGCTACGCGCAGGGTGAGCCCTTGTGGATGGGCTGGTACCTGGTGTTGCTGTGTGTCTTCGTGGGGGTGGCCCGCTGGCGCATGGAGCGTTCGGCCCGCGAGCACCTGCGCCGCCAGGACGCGATCCAGCGGGCGAAGGCGGCGGAGCGGGCGCGCCTGAGCACGGATCTGCACGACATCCTCGGGCATTCGTTGACGGGGATCACGATGGTGTCCGAGCTGGCGGGTCGCCTCCTGGAGGCGGGGCGCGTGGAGGAGGCGCGTGAGCAGATTCGCGCGGTCACCGCGCAGTCGAACGAGGCCTTGGCTGACGTTCGCCGCATCGTGGCGGCAACGCGGGCGCTGTCCCCGGGAGAGGAGCTCGAGGAGGCCCGCTCGCTTCTGGAGGTTGCGCGCATCGACGCCGAGATCACGAATGAGGGCGAGCCGCCGTCGGGTCCTCGTTCGACCGCCGCCGCCCACGTGATCCGCGAGGGTGTCACGAACGCAATCCTGCACGCGCGCCCCTCGTGGGTTCGCGTCCGTCTCTCTCCGGACGGCGTCACCGTCACGAACGACGGATACACGGCCGCTTACGCCGCGTCGAGCGCGGGGTCGGGGTCGGGCCTCGCGGGCCTGTCCGAGCTAGTCGGCGACGAGGGCACACTCACGTGGGGCGCGTCGGGTTCCACGTGGACGCTCGCTCTGTCCTTCGATTCCACATCCGCCGCCCACTCGTCCTGATTGTCCGAGGTCCCAGCCCTGTCGACGAGGCCGTGGCCCCCTCCCTGAACACCGCGCGGTTCCGGGAGGGTGAGTCGGCCTCGTCCTGAGGGGTGAGCCGATCAGAGAAACGAGCCTCTTACCTGCGTTAGCCTTGTACCCCAGGCACAGAGATACAGGAGGGTGACGTGACGATTCGGGTGCTCGTGGCCGACGACCAGGCAATGATTCGCGGGGCGCTGGCGGGGCTGCTGGACCTGGAGCGCGACATTGAGGTCGTCGCGCAGGCTGCAGACGGCGCGCAGGCTCTGGAAGAGCTGGGACGCCTGGCGGACTCGTCCAGCCCGACCCGCGCGAATGCCCCCGCCGACGTCGCGATCATCGACATCGAAATGCCGCGCATGGACGGCATCACGGCGACTCAGGCGATCCGCGCTCGTTTCCCGGGCGTGCGGGTGCTGATCGTGACGACGTTTGGACGCCCGGGGTACCTGCAGCGCGCCCTCGACGCGGGTGCCACGGGCTTTATGGTGAAGGACGCACCGGTTGAGACCCTGGCCGACGGCGTGCGCACGGTGGCCGCGGGCGGACGCGCGATTGATCAGAGCCTGGCGCTCGAGGCCCTCTCGACGGGATCCTCGCCCCTGACGGAGCGTGAGGCCGACGTTTTGCGCGAGGTCGAGGGCGGCGGCACCATCGCGGATATCGCCCGCTCCCTGCACCTGAGCCAGGGCACGGTGCGCAACCACGTGTCCTCGTCAATGCTGAAGATGAACGCGCGCACCCGCGCCGAGGCGGCGTCCCTGGCCCGCGCCGCCGGCTGGCTGTAGGCAGGCTGTGGGCAGGCCGTGCGAGTGGTATCAGAGTGATACCGTGTCGATATGGCAATGACACTCCGACTCGACGAGGATCATGCCCGCAAGCTCAACGAGCTCGCCCAGCGCGTCGGCACTTCCAAACATGAAGCAGTACTGCGCGCCATCGATGAGGACTACAACCGTATGACGCACCGTCAGCGCGTCACCGACGCGCTCAACCAATCTGTTGAACGCTGGGGGGACGCACTGGAGCAACTCGGGCAGTAACGCCGTGCGAGTTCCTCTCACTCGAGACCTTGCTGGACATCGTGTCCGCGCGACGTTATCGGAATGGACGACTACGCGCCCATGAAGCGCGAGTTGCGCGCCATGAAGGGCAGCAAGCGCACGCCCAAGTAGGTGCCCAGCGCGTTCGTGATGACGTCGTCGATGTCGACGACGCGGTACGTGCAGGGCACGAGGCCGAACAGGCCCGTGTACTGCGTGAACTCGATGAGGCACGAGAGCAGCGTGCCGATCAAGAGCCACACGAGCACTCGTTGCGTGGGAATCGCGCGCGTCAAGCGCCCGCCGTCGTCGGGCAGGCTCTCGGAGGTCTTGCGAGAGCGGCGAATCCGCCAGGTCATCTCGGCAAGAGCGCCGAGCGGCATGAACAGAGCGATATTGAGCACGATTGAGAGTGCATACAGGGTACCGCGCAGGGTCTCGCCATCGCGGAATTGGTCGGCGACGGCGTTCAGCGACCCGAAGGGCATGTAGTTGTCCCAGTGCAGGATCGCAGCGCATGCGGCCTGCGGGTCCGAGGGAATCGGCAGCAGGACAAAAATGAGCAGGCCCGTCAGGTAGAGGATCCACGCGAGCGGAAGGGCACGCGGCAGCTTCCACATGGACGAGGCCGTGGCTGAGACAATGGGGATCTCCGCCGTCCTGGGGGTGTCGGGATTCTCCTCACGCTCCAGGAGAGCACCGGTGTCCCGTGAGCGGCGGTAGATGAGGGGCAGCGCTTTAGACACAGTCAGGTGCGAGTGGTCCTGGCCAGACGCCGATGCCGCGTCCGTGGCGGCACGCATGACGTGTGTGCGTGCGTGCAGCCACTTGCGGTCGGCGCGGCGCCCTAGGATCCACCACAGAGTGCACGTGAGCGCGCTGAAGCCCGCGTAGAACCCCAGGTCCATCGCCCAGTTGATTGCTGTGTACATGTCACCTCATTCCTTGAGGCGAACATTACCGGCATTGTTCGGGAACGTGCAGCACGTTGCGGGGTGTTCCACATCGGATGGACACATTCTGAGAAATTGTCTGGGATTCTCCTTGAAATCACTTAGTCAGACGCGCGCACCTGGCATTTGCACGCATGTGTCTATCACACACATGCAACACTTCGAACAGGCTGACAGTTTCGGACTATCAATCACCCCGAACAGGTCGCCAGCTGGGTCGCCATCGCATCCTGCTCGGGCTCGGTGACGCTCAGACCGTAAGAGTATTTCACCGCGATCTGCCGTTTCACGTAGTCGCAGCGGAAGCCGGCGTTGGGCGGCAGCCACTGGTCGGCTGACGAGGCGGACTTGTCCCGATTGGCCGCTCCATCGACCGCCAGCAGGTTCTCGGGATCGTTAGCAAACTCCTGACGGCTCTGCTCGTCCCACTGCCAGGCACCCGAGCGCCAGGCGTCCGCCAGGGCGACGACGTGGTCGATCTGGACCAGCGACGATGTCTTGTCCCCCCTCTCAAACTGGATTGTCTTTCCCGTGTAGGGTTCGGCGAGCGTGCCCGTGAGGACGATGCAGTCGTGCGTGCCCGGCTTGAAGGTGGGCCGCGCCAGGTCGCGGGCCAGGATGTCATTGCGTGTGTCGCAGCCATTGTGGTTGACGTCCGCCCATGCCTCTCCGAAGGCCTCACGGTTGTAATCCGGTATACCGGAGGAATCGTCTGAGGAACGAACGGTAAGCTCACGCAGCTGGCGGGCCGCCTCGCTGTCCGGCAGGGTGGACAGGGCCTGTCCGCTGCGCGTCGGCGGCCACCCCAGGCGCGAGCGCAGGTCCAGCAGATCCCAGCCGACGCCGGGCGCGAACGCCCACACGAGGGCCACGAGAATCAGCGAGACAACGATCTGATCTCCAGTATTTTTACGGCGACGCCGTCTGCGTGCCATGAGGCCTCCTTCTGCCACACGCGAGCCCATCCGTCCCATACGGATGGGGGCACCCCGACGCGTCGTCGGGGTGCCCCCATCATGGACCAAGCCACCTACATCTGCGTACTCGGCGGCAAATCCATGCGGAACTGTTACTTCCTCGGGCTCACAAGCTGTCGCACGAAGTAGATGCACACGATGATGAGCGTCAGCGCGCCCATCGATACCAGCTGAGCCCGGCCCTCGGCGCTCATGAGCATGAGGACGGCAATACCGGCCAAACCCACCAGGACGACCCACGGCAGCCACGGCCAGCCAGGCATACGAATCGCCAGGCTGCCTGAACGCTCCAGGGTCGGGTGCAGACGTATGAGCGAGACGATGATGAAGGTCCACACGATCAGCAGAACCATGCCGATCGCGTTGATGAGCATCGTCAGAATCGAACCGGGCAGGTACCAGTTGCCCAGGACCGCCAGGAGCGCCAGTGCAACAACCAAGCCGACCGCGAACTTCGGGGTGCGACCAGCCGCGATGTCGCCCTCCAACTCGGCGGCCAGGACGGCTTCATCATCCTCGAGGGCGGCCTCGACGACGGCACGCGCGTGCGCCTTCTCAGCGGACGGCGCGCCCAGGAGCCAACGCGGACCCATGTCGCGGGCGGCCAACGAGTAGGCCATGCGCGAGGAGGCGTAGATGTTCGCGGAGAACGCGGAGACCAGCGCCATGAAAATGATGACGTTCATGAGCGTGCCGACAGCCGGAACGCCCGCCATCTCAAGGATGGCGGCAAAGGCGTTGCTGCTCATTGCCTCACTGTCCCACGGCAGCAGAGCAGTCAGGAGGACGACAGAGCCGACGTAGAACACGAGAATGCGGGTGACGACCGAGCGGATCGCGCTCACCATGGCCGCGCGAGGATCCTCGGCCTCGGCCGCGGCAATCGTCACAATCTCCAGGCCGCCGAAGGACGTGATGACGGCCAGGAGCGCCACGGCGATGCCTGACAGGCCGTTGGGTGCAAGGCCGTTGTGTCCCACAACGTTCTGTAGGACACCCTCATGGCCGGGCAGAGGACCCACGATCACAGTGCGCGCCACCAGGAAGACGCCCACGCACAGGAACGCAACGATGGCAACGATCTTCACCATCGACAGCCAGGCCTCGATCTCACCGTACTGCCCGGCAGCCAACAGGTTAATTCCACCAATTACAACGACAATAACGAGGGCAACAACCCACTGGGGCACCTCCGGGAACCAGCCGACGAAAAACTTCGCCGCGCCCGTGACCTCCAAGCCCGAGACCATGATGAGCATGACCCAATAGAGCCACCCGATCGTAAAACCGGCCCACCGGCCGATCCCGGCCTCGGCGTAAGCGGAGAAGGAACCCGTCGTCGGCAGCGACGACGCCAGTTCCGCCAGCGCCAGCATGACCGACACAACGATGACGGCGGCGACCGCGTAGGACACGAGGACCGCGGGACCCGCCTGGGCAATCGCAGAGCCGGTTCCCAGGAAAAAGCCGGCACCGATCGCGAGGCCGAGGGCCATCATGGACAGGTGCCACGTCTTGAAGCGCTTGCGCTCGGGAGCACCGGGCGTCGACGCAGCGGAGGACGTAGAAGGAGGTGTTGATTTGGGATTCACACGGCCATACTAACGCCTCGTTCTGCGAAGAGCTTTCAACTGCGAATATGTGAGAGTGATGGTCCACTCACGGGTCTGCGGGAGCCTCCACCGACGCCAGTGCGCCATGCCTGTAAAGACCAAACCCACGACGATGGATGCGCCCATGCCAAGAACCGGTTGGCCCATGTACCA
Source organism: Actinomyces sp. ICM47 (assembly GCF_000278725.1). Classification (GTDB taxonomy): domain Bacteria; phylum Actinomycetota; class Actinomycetes; order Actinomycetales; family Actinomycetaceae; genus Pauljensenia. The sequence goes on from NZ_ALCA01000115.1 coordinate 8,531, forward strand.
AAAGACGACCGTCACGACCGAGCAGGCGAACGCCGGGGTCGCGTATAGGTTGTTACCGCCGAAGACTCGCGGCACGAGGCCGGCCGAAATATCGCGGATCATGCCACCTCCGACGGCCGTCATGATGCCCAGCAGGATCGCGGGCATGATCGCGAATCCCGCGTCAAGGGTCTTGATTGCGCCGGTCGCGCTCCAGCAGCCCAGCACCATGCCGTCCGCTATCACCAGGAGCACCGACCACGCGTGCGAGTCCATGCGGAAGGCCATCGCGACGACCGCGCCAATGATCGCGAACCACAAATAATAGGGGTCAGTGATCGCCACGGGAGCGCCCGTGCGCGTGGCCAGGAGCATGTCGCGGACCATGCCGCCCGCGAGCGCCGTCATGATCGCGAGAATACAGAAGCCCACGGCGTCGAAGTTGCGTTCTCGCGCAACCTTTCCGCCGAGAATGCCATTGAGGAGCACGCCCATGAGGTCGATGGCTCGGAAGACCTCGGGCAGTGATTCGTTCAGCGCGTCGAGCAAGTGCATGGCAGTCCGAAACGTCGGTGAGTGCGGGTCGCCCTCATGGTACCGCGTCGCCTCGCTCGGGTGCGCGCAGGTGGACGGGGTCGGCCTCGTCCCGGCGCGCCCTTTCCCGGCGCGCTCGCGTCAGCCTGGCC
>NZ_ALCA01000116.1 GCF_000278725.1 Actinomyces sp. ICM47
CGCGTTAGCCGTCGCTGACCCGGGCGTCGCTGACCCGGGCGTCGCTGACCCGGGCGTCGCTGTGCGTGCCCTCCGATACGTTTCATCGCGAAGAGAAGTATCTAATTATCGCGATAATGCCACCGATGATCACCATCAGAAGGCCCCAGGGGGCCACCCAGAAGAGGAATAGGACGGGCAGCCATCCCAGCGCATCGCCACTGTCACCATGGTCACCGGGAATCATCCCGACGAAGATCGCCGATAACACGGGAGACAACATAATGACAAACCCGATCACTACAAAGAACGTGGCGAATCCAAACGCGGCGCTACGAGGTTTCTTCGACTGACATGTCATCCCCTGATGAAAGCTCTGGTCGTTCTGGGGATATCCCTGATAGACCGGACCCGGCTGCTGAGAGTCCACCTCTTGCTTCGCATGTGCCGAGAAAGGATTCACGGGCTGATTCGGGATGCTCATGTTTCTTACTATCCTTTCGTTTTCGCGGTATCGGCAGCGCTCAATACGACGAGATGCTTATCCGCACCCACACGTCGATCAGGACATAGGCAACGCCGACAATGACCCACGGGGCCGCGTTCAGGATGATCCCTCGTCGGCACCACGACCGCTGACGCGGCGTCACACTCGACCCAATGCCGATGAATCCCGCGAGAAAACCCACGAGGTTCACGATTCCCAGGAAGCTTCCACCGAAAATGAAAGGGACGATGAAGGAAAGCCCGGCGTACTCGGAGTGTTCACCGTTGACAGAAGCCGCGTAGAGTACGAATCCGCAGGCAAGCAAGAGGATGATCATGATCCATCCCGCGACTCCGCACCAGAGCGCGACCTTGTCGCTTCCCCGCAGTTTCTCCTGCTGGGAAAACCTGGGCTGCTGATACCCCGGATATCCGGAATAGGGACGATTGCGTGGTGCGCTCATTGTCTCTCCTTCGCGTGACGGTCTACTGCAATGTGCCCGCGTTCGGCTGAGGATACTATCCCTGCCCCTGGTACTGCGCGCTCGCTACGCCGAATGAAAAGAGTTGATCACTCCTGTGATGAAAAGCGGGCTGACGTTCAGGATGAGTCCCAGCCACGCGAGCCTCCAGTTCCCAGACCTGTCGAGCAGACGAATCAACCCTGTGATCCCACCAATCAGATTCAGGGGAACAACCAGCATCCAGGCAATGACCAAGTAGAGAGAGATGATCAACTCCCCACTCACAGAGTCCTGCGTCCAATCCGCGTTGGAGGACAGCCATGTGGCCAGGAGAGCCAGAACAATGACGACCCACCCTGCGATTCCACAGGAGATGCTGACCCGGTCGACCCGCGGAGGGAAACTCACCTGGGGCTGGGCGACATAGGTCTGAGGGTATCCCAGGTAGGGTCCGCCACCCTGGTAGAAACCGCCATTCTGGTAGGGGACACCACCCTGGTAGAAACCGCCATTCTGGTAGGGGACACCGCCCTGGTAGAACCCATCACCCGGATAGAGTCCGCCACTCTGGTAGGGCATACTCCCCTGATACGGCACACTATCTCCGTAGCTGTCCGGCTGAGGATTGTTGATCGGCACAGTCATTCACTGCTCCTTGCCCTTATATCTAGTGCGTGCTGCCGTTCATCACCCAGATGATAAAACAGATTGCGAAATAGATATATGGACTCACGTTGAGGACGATCCCCAACCAATTCAACCGCCACTTCCTCGACCGATCCGAGAGCCTCATGATCCCGATGATCAGGCCAGTCATGTTGAGGGGGACCATGACCGAAAGTGTCATCTGCGGAATAAAGCCGACGAAACGTAAGACTGAGTGATGGGCCTTCCCAAATTCCGTGCTGGTCAGCAGCCAAAGCCCCAGATAGGTTGTCAGGTGCAGCGCCCACACCGCCGCCCCGCAAGCAATGGACACCCAGTTGACCCGCGGGGGCATCTGCACCTGGGGGCCGACCGGGTAGGACTGCGGATACCCCTGGTAGGGGCCAGCGACCTGGTACGGGTTGGCTCCCTGCGGCGCAGCCTGCCCGGGCGCGTAGGGAGCCGCGGGCATCCCGCCCTGATATCCTCCGCTCGGATAGGTGTTTGAGTTCCGGGCGCGAGAATCCGACATTGTCACAATCGCTCCTTCATGAGGTGATCATCGCGGAAATTCCAGCGCGGCCGCACGCCCTCGCGAGTACGCCGACGGCGGGCATGCACCCACAAACATTGTTGGACGCGTGGGCTGAGCCTCGCCTCAGCGACCTACGCGAAAAGCATCAGCGCGAACATTAAGACACCGAACATAACGTAGGGGCTTGCGTTGAGAAGGATTCCCAGCCAGTTGAGCTTCCGTACCTTCGGCGTCCCCGTAGCCCCCACGATTCCAATAATGCCACCGGCGAGGTTCACCGGGCCAATAAACATCAGGGCGAAGAGTGGAAAGAAGCCGATTATTTCTTTGCCACTCGGGTCAGGATCGGACGCACTAGCTCGCAGGGCCATCCACATGGCCAGCACCGTCAGGCCGATGAGGATCCACCCGACAACACCTAAGATGATCGATACCCAGTTCACCTTCCGCGTCACAGGCCCTTGAGGCACGGGCGCATAGCCCGGTGCAAATCCCTGCGGCGCAGTCGAATACCCCTGGGGTACCCCCTGATAGACGGGCTGTCCGGGCACGTAGGGAACCGCGGGCTGTCCGGGCACGTAGGGAGCCGCGGGCTGTCCCACAGGCTGCTGAGGATAAGGCATGCTCATCGAGTTCCTCCTCTGTTGCACTGACATGCGGTGACAATCCGTCTCTCGACTGGTGTGCCACAAATGCGCAGCACAGACAACGATGCTGTGAAGAGCCCCCACATCCCCTTTCCGAAAATTCTTTCAAGAATTGAGATTATCGAAGAGGGAGGACCCGCGCAAGATGCACTCACCCAAGGAGAGCGCGCAGCACCTGGGCAACCCCGGCCTCGTTATTGGAAGGCGCGATGAAGCGCGCGGCCTCGATGACGTCCTGCGAGGCGTTCGCCATCGCGAAAGACAGGTCGCCCTCGCTCATCATCGACATATCGTTGCCGGCGTCGCCGAAGACCGCGGTCTGGGAGCGATCCACGCCGAGGAAACGCTGTAGGTCGCGCACGGCGCTACCCTTGTCGACACCACGAATCTGCAGGTCGGCCCAGTTCGCACCGGAGATCGCGTACTGGTGGGTGTCGGCGAAGTGCGCCAGCGTCGCCTCCGCGAGCACGCCGACCGGGCCGATGGCGTAGACCGCCAGCTTGACGATCGCGTCGTCGATCTGCCCGGCCTCGATGGCGTCGATGACGGCCTCCTGGTCCTCGACGCACTGGGTGCGGTGGTAGTAGGGGGCGACGCCCTCGACGAAGAGGTCGTCGGTGCGCTCGACGTAGGCGAATTGCTTGCCGCACATGACCAGGCCGCCGTCGATCCCGTCCGGACCCGACGTGGCCTCGCGGACCAGGCGGATGACCTCGCGCACGGTGGGGGCGTCGACGGGGCTGGAGGAGACCTCGACGCCGTCGCGCATGACGATGCCGCCGTTCTCACCGATGACCGTCATGCCGGGGCGACCGGGGAACATGTCGATGAGGGTCCACACCTGGCGCCCTGACGCGGGCGCGAAGGTGACGCCGCGCTCGTCCATCAGATCGAGGAGCTCATCCATGCCGGGCGGGAAGTTCTTGTCGTCGTCGAGGAGGGTGCCGTCCATGTCGATGGCGGCCAGGCGCAGGTCAGCGCCCACGTAGCGCGCGGGGTCGGTGGGGATCGTCATGTCTCCATTGTGCCCGACCGCAGGACCGGGTGCTCACGACCTGCGACGAGGCCGGGGTAACCTCACGCTGCTGAGCGCGGACTTCGCTTCGTTGTCGCGAGGACACTACCCCTCCCGTACACCGATTCTGTCTCCGTCATATGAAGAGAAGATTCAGACTATGCAACCAGTACATGACCCCACCCATCAACGTAGCGACGACGAGCAAGGGCAGAAGCCATAGGCGGACGGTTATACCGTGTATCCGCCATTCGTCTATTATCCACATGACGCCCTCAGTGATCGCGACACACAACGTCAGAGCCACCAGCGGTGGGGCCGTAAATAGAACGAAGACCAAGTACAGCCCGTATAGCCAGTATGTTCCGTCACCGTTGTCAGTGTGATCCCCTGGCTGCAAGTCGAGCAAGAATTTCAGGATGGTCGGGCTCACGATGACCAGGGTTGTGATGAGCGCAAAGATGAGCCAGATCTTGGGGATTCGCGGCTTTCTCCGAACGTGGTGGGCAGGCACGGGAGCGCAACCTGGACCCGCGCTCGACCACACAAGCGTGGAGGACGGTGGCGGCTGCATTCTCGGTGCCGTCATCTGTTCAGGTATCGTGCCGGGCATCGAGCCGATAGCGTTGTTGGTCATCGTCGAACCTCTTCGTTCGCATTGGAGTGATCTCTGCGTCAACCGGAACGCTAGCCACTCACATGCCGCGCTCGTGTCCGCGCCCTTCACCGACGAGGGGGAAACACAACAGAATAAGCGCACGCCCTGCGTTGAGGTCGTACGTTCCGATACAGCTCCATGGTATGACCGACCAGACGCTCACCGTCGGGGTTTGACACTGCAATTGTGCGGATCGTCGCTCGGGCGGCCACGGCCTCGTCGATAGGGGGATGAGGCCGTGGCCGGTTATTCGACACAAGGACGCAGCGCGTTACTCGCGTCCCTCGCGCACGCTGGCGAGGATGCGGCGGCGCAGGGGCACAGTCGCCTCGGAGGCAGCGACGATGAGCAGGACGCCCACAATCGCCGAGGCGAGCGCAATGAGGACCCCCTTGGCTCCGTCAGCCGCGAGCAGCGGCGACAGGAACAACATGCCGAGCAGCATCGAGCCGACGATCATGACGAACGCGGGGATCGCGACCTCGAGTCGGCGGCTGCGGTCCATGAAGCCGTTCGGGGAGCCCATGTAGGACAGGGCCCGCACCTGGTCGGCGGAGTCGAGGACGCGGATCGACTGGTTGACTGCGGTCGACACGGCACCCAGGGCGAGGGTGATCGCGAAGGTGAGCATCATGCCCCTGTTGATGTCGCCCATGACGATGCGCCCGACCTCGTCCATGCCATCCCCGCTCATCGAAATCGCGCTTGTGGCCGGATACATGATGCCGACGAGGAACCCCACGAGGGCAACCGCCCCGAAGGAGCGCCACACGGCGCGCGGATCGTCGGCCATGCGACGCCCCGCCACCATCATCTGGGGGGTGCGCGCCATGGAGGCCATGAGTCGGCCCATGAGGCTGATCGACCACACGCCGACCAGGTTGATGATGAGGAAGATCGCGCCCATGAAGCCCATGAACACGGCCATGCCGATGGCGGTGCCGAGGTTCATCGCGAGGGCACCGACGGTCAGCCACACGACGAGGAGGACCAGGCCAATGATCGGCCCAACCGCGCTGACCCGGTCGGCACGGTCGCGCCGTGCGACGCCCAGGGGCGTGATGGCAACCTTACGCATGGCCAGCCATGAGGACAGGGAAGCCAAGAGGATCATGGCGAGGCCCTCGGCGAGGAGGGCGATGACTCCCACCCACATCTCGCCTACCCCCATCGGGCGGCCCTGGAAGGACAGGGCACCCCACGCGGGCAGCGTGACCGCGTAGAGGATCGAACCGACAACGACGCCGACGACCGCGAACACGCAGGTCTCGAGGATGCAGGCGAGCTTCGTCGCCCCAGGTGCCAGGCCCATGAGCCTCAGGACCGCCAGGTCGCGCTCGCGCCTGCTCATGCCCAGGCGCGCGGCCGCAGCCCCCATCGAAATGATGGGGACGATGAGCAGGGTCGCCGCGAAGTACGCGAGCATCACGTAGAGGGGTCCCATCCCATCCAGGGTCGAAGGATCGTCGCCCGTGCCGGAGGCCGCAGCCTCGGCCGCCCGCGCCCCGAAAGCCATGACGCCGCCCGTCACTGCGAGCAGGAACGCGTGCGGCAGGGCGAA
>NZ_ALCA01000117.1 GCF_000278725.1 Actinomyces sp. ICM47
GCCACAAGCTCACCCCACGTCAACAAGAACGACTCCGAGAGGCCTTCACGGCAGATGAGGCGCATATCAGCGTCGAAGTCGCTTACCTGCTCACCCAGCAAGTGCGCGAGGTCTTCCACCAAGACACACCCGCCCAAGGCCAACGCCTGGCCGCACACCTCATCGAGAGCCTACCAACGTGTCCCATCCCCGAAATCGCCCGACTGGGTCGGACCCTACGCAAATGGAAGGACGCACTCGACGCCTACTTCGACACCGGCGGAGCCAGCAACGCACCACACCGAAGCCATCAACGGAATCATCGAACTAGGCAGACGCACCGCCAGAGGCTACCCCAACCCCACCAACTACCAACTCCGAATGCTCCTCATAGCAGGAGGCCTAGACGCCTCCACCCACACCCAACTCTGAAGAGCCCCTTATCTGCTCACTCGTTGATTATCTGAAGACGTGTCTCGCGGTGAGAGCGCTTTTCCTTATGCATTAAAGAGGTTCCTGCTTCGTAGTTGGGTACTTGTTGGTGAAGTAAAGAGGTATAGTACTCTAAAATACGTTCCTCAGAATGACTTTCTGTTAGTGACCAGAGGGATCTAGCTGTCTGTCACTAGTTCTAGAAAATCGTTGTAAAGATAGTCGTCGTCTTCGTCACGTTTGCCTTCGGAATGTAGCCACTCAGCAAGTGTGCGCCACTCTGTGCGAGTTTCTTTGTTTGTGGCATTCCCATTAAATATACTGCATAGAATTGCTTCACTGCGACCAGCTCTTCGAACCTGATTCCACTTATTTTCCTGAATGGCATTGCGAAGATTTGCGACGTTATCTGGTGAGAGTAACTCGCTACATTGTTCAAGTCTGCTAAGATTATTCTCTGCTGTGCGAAACGTTGACGAACGTTTCACGTGGTCTATTATGGTCGGTATAAACATCTTGTGACTAATTGTATCTTTAAGGGCAATGTCTAGCTGCTCAGTCGTCAGTTCAGACAATGCAATATTGCGAATCTCATTCACTTCATTGTTGACCATTGTTTCGCAGACAAAGAACCCCTCATTTACTAGTGTTTCTGATTTGCAGTGATCGAGTAGTTTCAATAATCTTGATTTTGCCGTCTCAGGCAATGCTCTCCAGAATGCGGGAGTTCCACCGTATGCTCCACTTGCGCGAATGAGTTGAGGATCTTTCAGTATTCCCGATTCTTCCCAAGCTTTAAGAGTCGAAGATAGGTTATTTTCAAATTCTAATGGAGCCTCCTTAATTATTGCCAATGCTGGACCGAGTGCTCGCCTTGCGATCTGTTTATTTCCTTCAGGTGGGCGAATGCTCTGCTTGATTAGTAATATAATCATATTTCTTCTTGCACTCTTACGTGCTTGATGAAAGAACCTTTCAAGAAAATAATCACCGTCATTTGGCCATGACTCTCTGTTCATCTCTTCTTCGAGCATGGATAATAGGCGCTTACCGGCAAGTGGTCGCTGTGAAAATACGGCGCGACTTGCTGTTACTAAGTGAGCCCGAACTGCTTCTGCGTCTGGAACGAAGAGGTCGCTTTCATTTATAAATCCAGGGTGTGCGCAGAGGTTTCGGTCTTCGTTCAGGCGCTCGAGCTCAACTATTTCCCTTGGTAAGAGGATTTGTAGAGACTTACTTGCGGTTTTGAGAATGTTTCTCTCGTATTCCTGAACCTTAGCGACGGTCTGATTATTCAGAGCTCTGTCGAGGTTTTCAATAATACTTTTTGCTTCTCCGTCACCGGCTTCTGCTAAGGTGCGTATCTTTCCTGTGAGGTCAGTTACGACGGCGGTCCAAAGTGATACAATCGCAGCTCGGTAAGCGCCGGCCTCATAACACTTTATTACTTCGGCTATAAGTGGACGGATGTGTTTATTATCAATGTCATGCTGTATCTGTTCAAGGTCTTTTAAAGCCATTACTTGCAACCTCGCTTGTGTATATGTGGCGGTGAGACATGTCATTATCAACACTATGCTGTGATCGATGGCACGTTCGCTAATTTATCATGAGTTTGTCAGCGTAATGTGAGGCTGCCGTTGCAAGACTTAGATTGTGATGTTTGTGACAAGCTGGTTTAGTAGTGATGATCGTGCATGTTTTCGGTACGTGATGTTTGTGTGGAGTAGGTATCTGTCGGAGGTTTAGCTTGTTTGGCTTCTAACGTTGGTGGTTACGGTGAGGGCGTCGTATCACGCTTTCTCTGATTTGCGTGGCTAGTGTAGACCCGGTTCGGGTTCAAGGGTCGTGTTCTGTTGAGGGGTGTGACCTCATCGGAATAGCCTATTGACTTGCCCACATTACGTGTGCTGCTCGTAGTCGCTCAATACATCAGACCAGATCTACAATGGTTGTTCCGTCCCGTTTTGAACGCTTTTCCAGACGTTTCCCTTACCGTCAGGTGGGTAGCAAGATCCTCGCCGAAAGTGAATTACGCTGTGTGTCCTGTTGCTTCGTAGCGTCGACATGACGGTTGTTAACCGCGTTCTTGTCCATTTCGA
>NZ_ALCA01000118.1 GCF_000278725.1 Actinomyces sp. ICM47
CGACGGGAGCGGCACCCACGCCGATCCTGCGATCACGCCGCGCCGCGTCCCCGTCGTCACCATCGACGGGTACTCGGGCTCGGGCAAGTCCACGCTGGCCGCCGCGCTCGCGTGCCTCCTGCCGGGCTGGCAGGTCCTGCACCTGGACGACTGGTACCCGGGATGGGACGGCCTCGCGGCCGGCACGCAGGTCGCGCGGCGCATCTGCGAGGACCTGCGCGCCGGGTGCCCATCCTCCTACGAGGCCTGGGATTGGGAGGCCGACGCGCCCGGGGTGGTTGTAGACGTGCCCGTGTCCCCCACGATCATCGAAGGCTGCGGCGCATGGGACGCCGATGCCGACCTGTCCATCTGGATCGAGGACCCCGGCGAGGACGAACGCCGCAGGCGGGCCCTCGCGCGCGACGGAGCGACCTACGCGCCACACTGGCAACGCTGGGCTGACCAGGACAAAGGGCGCTTTGTAACATAGGTGTATGTTTGCCCCGCACCCCGAACCACCGCTGTGGGTGTGGCTCCTCCTCGGAGCCGTTGAATTCGCCATCCGTATCGTGGCGCTGGGTGTCGTGCCCAAACACCGGCGCGCCTCCACGTCGACCGCGTGGCTGCTCCTCATCTTCCTGTGGCCCTTCCTCGGAGTGCCCCTCTACTTCATCTTTGGTTCCTGGTGGGCCATGGGACGACGCCTCGACGATGACCCCGAGGCCAGCGCCCTCGTCGAGGCCATCCTCAAAGACTCCGCCAAGCCCAAGCCGACCGCCTACGAGACCCCCGACGGCTCCGACGACGACACCGCCTCGCTCATGCGCCTGACCGGTTCGCTCAGCGGCTTCCCCGACTCCTGCGGCCACGTCGCCGCCCTATACAACGACACGGCCGACACCTTCCGTGCGATGGCCGCCAGTGTTGATCGGGCCACCCACCACGTCAACGCCCTCTACTTTCAGACCTCCTGGGACGAATACTCCGCACCCTTCTACGAGGCCCTCGAGCGCGCAAAGGCTCGTGGCGTCACCGTGCGCCTCCTCGTCGACCACCACGGCATGCGCACCATACCTGGGCACAGGCGCTTCCGGCGTCGCCTGGATGACATGGGCATTCTCTGGCACCAGATGCTCCCCTTCGCGCCCCTGCGTGGACACATTCGCCGCCCCGACCTGCGCAACCACCGCAAGCTCCTGGTCGTCGACGGTCGCGAGGCCTACATCGGCTCCCACAACCTGGTCGCCCCTGACTACGACACGCCCTCCTTCCAGAAAGCCGGCATCACCTACGACGACACCAGTGTGAGCCTCACCGGCCGGATCGTCACCCAGATCGAGGCCGTTTTCGCCCTCGACTGGTACTACGCCTGCAAGGAAGTCCTGACCCCCGCCGACCTCACCCCGCCCACCGCGCGGGAGGAGGACGAGCGCGAGGACACCCCGGCCTCGTCGATGCAGATCATCCCGTCGGGGCCCGCGTTCCGCGGCGAACCCAACCTGCGTGCCTTCGTACACATGGTGTCATCGGCACGCACGCACGTGTCCATCGCGAGTCCGTACTTCATCCCCGATGAGGCCCTCATGACCGCGCTGACGAACGCCGCCCTATCCGGCGTCGAGGTCGAGCTCTTTCTTTCCGAGCAATTCGACCAGTTCCTGGTCGGCCACGCACAGCGCTCCTACTACGGGGCACTCCTCAAGACGGGTGTGCGCATCCACCTGTACCGCAAGCCGACTATGCTGCACTCCAAGTATGTGATCGTCGACGGCAGCCTGTGCGCGATTGGCTCGTCCAACATGGACGTGCGCTCCTTCGGCCTGAATTACGAGATCACGCTCATCGCCGACGACGCGCGCCTGGTCGAGCTGGTGCGCGGCAACGACGAACGCAACCGTGAGTGCTCGCGCGAACTCACCTACCGCGAGTGGCGCGATCAGCCCTGGCACGTGCACTATGTCGACAACGTGTGCCGACTGTGGAGCTCGCTCCTGTGAGTGCTTTGGGGGACGAGGCCACGGTCGGGTTTGCTGGATCAGGTGCCTGTGAGGACAAGGATTCTATGACACTATCGAACGCAGCGTCCGCCTCTCTGGGGGCGAATCCCTTCGTGGGGGAGGGCGGCGCATACGCCTCCGTGCGCCCCGCCTACCCCGACGAGGCCGTGGCCGCGCTCCTGGCGTCCGCTCGGTCGCGCGGTGGGGGGACGGGTGTTGTCGATCCTGCCGCTGGCGATACTGCCGACTCGCTCTCCGTCGAGAATGCTTCCATCGTTCCCGCTCCCGCGGCCCTCGCCACCGTCCCCGCTTCGTTCGCGCCGCTGCGCGTCGCCGACATCGGCGCCGGCACCGGCAAGATGAGTGAGCTCCTGGTGCGCGCGGGTGCCGTCGTGGACGCGGTGGAACCCTCGGACGCGATGCGCGCCCAGGCCTCGTCGGTTCCCGGCGTGACATGGCACGGCGGCGTCGCCGAGGACACGGGACTGCCGAACGGAGCGTTCGATATCGTCGTGTTTGCCCAGTCCTGGCATTGGGTTGATTCTGAGCTGGCGGGCCGGGAGGCCGCGCGCATTCTCGCGCCCGGGGGCACGCTCGGCATCGTGTGGAACCAGATGGACGTATCGGTCCCGTGGGTGCACCGGCTCACGCGCATCATGCGCTCCGGCGACGTGCACCGGCCCGACCGTCCGCCCACGCCCGGCGGCGGATTCGCGCCCATGCGCCTCACCCAGGTCACGTGGGAGGACATCATGACCCCCGAGCAGATCCTCACCTTGGGGACCACTCGCTCCTCGTTCATCCGATCCTCGCAGGCCGGTCGGGACCGCATGCAGGCGAACCTGCGCTGGTACCTCTACGAGCACCTCGGCTACACGCCGGGGGAAAACGTTGCTATCCCGTACACGACCCTCGTGTGGCTGGGGGAATGTGCGCCCGAGTGAGCACCTTGCGACCGCGTGCTCCTGAAACTACATCTCAGGCTGCGTTGCGCTGTCGACCCGGCGACCGCTGGCGGTCGTTACTGGACGGGGACCAGGAAACGGTCCGAGGCCCCTTGGGGCAGGGCGAGGCAGCGCGCGCGGGCGTCGCGCAGCGCGGGTTCCAGGACCGCGAGAATCGGATCCCACGAGTCGAGAGGCCGAGCGGTGTTCAGCGACGTGCCATCCTCGCTCACGCACATCTCCTCGTAGACCTGGATCGTGACCCCCGCGAACTCCTGTGCGGGGTGCTGGCAGAAGTAGGTGCCCGGCAGGTAGGTGACCTCCTGAAGGTTGACAGTCGGTGCCCCCGCCATGAGGGCCGTCAGGTCGCGTCCATTCGCGCCAACAACCACGCCGACATGGGGCGTGCGCAGGTTGTTCGTGGCGATCGCGATGCTATGCGAGGTCGCCGTCAGTGCCGGGGAGACGACGATGCGCGCCTGGGTGACGGACGTGTCGACGAAGCCTCGAAACGTGATCGACGGTGTGGAGGGCAGCTTGTTCAGGAGTGACAGGAAATTGCGTGCGCTCTCTTCAAAGTCCTGGGTCATGTCACACTTTCTGTGGAAGGCCGCCACGCGTCGGCGCGAGCGTGTACTGCGAGGCTATCAAGCCATGGCGAACGGACCGCCCATCGGCTCGCCGCCGTGGGAGAGGTTGTGCAGCCATTCTTTCAGAGACTTCAGCAGTTGGTCGGCACCGGAGAGCTTCACGCCCAGGTTTGACAGCGATTCCTTCAACGCGATGATGCGCGCAGCCACCCCCTCGATCAGTGCACCAACCGACGAAGCGATCTGTGCCATGACCAGGGGGAACGCCGTCACGAAGGACGAGGTCAGCTCGACCGCGTAGGGAGTGATGGCCTCGACGACCTGATTGATCGCGTCGCGCACGAAGTCGTACACGAACTGGATGATGACGGCACACACGTCGTAGGCGGTGCCCACCGCGCGCGACAATTCCCCCGTCATGCCGATGCCTCGGGTCGTCGCTCCCGACGCCGCCAAATACGAGGTGACGGCAGAACCCGCGAACGCGCCATCCGGGAAGGAGAGCCGGACGTCGTCATCAATGTTGTGCGCCGTGGCCTCCAGCAGTGCACCGACGTTCCTCCACGTACGCCCGTGGGTGCGCAGCTGGTCGGCGTCCCCAGCCAGCTCAATCAGCCACCCCTTCAAGGGCGCGATGAGGTCGAAGACCCACCCCATCCCCCAGGAGATAAGGGTGGCACGAGGATCGGGAGTGGGGGGAAGCATGTCAGCTCCCATAACGACGCCAGCAAGGTCACCGCTCACCCACGACTTGTCGACGATCGCCGAACTTAGTGCCGCGATTCCATCCAAAACACCCGCCTGAAGGAACACCGAACCGTCACCCGGCACCCGTGCGGTCACAGGGTGCATGTCAGCTGTCACGACCGTCTCCCCACAGGGCTGCCCCGGCCTCGGGAATCGTCACCCGCGACGACTCGCCCACCTGGACGGCGCGCGCGCTGGCGACGAGCGCCTGACCGAGCTTGTCGAGGGCGCACTCAGCGCCGCTGATCGCGAGATGCTCGCCCACTTCCACAAGCTGAAACAGCGGTGCAATAAGAGGTCCGGCCATGAGGCCAAACGCGCCGTCAGAGGCGGACGCCTGACGCAGCGTCGCCGAGGCATGCTCAAGGTCGCTCTGGTAGGAAAAAATCCGAAGAGCGTGCGCCGTAATGGCCGCCGGATCGGCGGGAAATTGCTCAGACACGCTCAGAGCCTCCGCTGATGCACCCGGGGATCCGAGGCCTCGGCCAGCTGGACGTCGGGGGAGGGGACACCGTATAGCGAACGCAAGCGCTCGATGCCCGGGAAGGAATCACCGAAAGCGTCCTGGGAGGCGGTGATAACCTGTTCGCCGACGTCGCGGCGCGCGGCCGCATAGGCGGCAACGATGGCGTCGCACAGCTCGGCTGGGGCATCGTCGATAGCGAGGGCGAGGAGGGTACCCGCGGAGTCAACGGTGACCGTCACGCCCCGGCTAGGTGAGACACCCACCCCGTGGATGGATTCAATGCGTCGACGCATTGCGTGGGCGCGCTCTGCCCGCTCTCGAACCTGACCTTCCTGACGGCGAATCAGGCCGGGATCATCCTCGAATAGCGACATTGTCACCTCCCACCAGTAGAGATATTTATTGTAGATGAAGCGTTAACCTGGTGGCAAGAATACGCCGTTATTCCGCCCTTTTCTCGTTCATTTTGCGCGCGTAAATCCCAGCCTTTACCATCGCGCTCTGACCCATTTGTCAGGTGCATCCGGGCAAGCGTACACGCGGGAGTTAGCCCAGGCCTCGTCCCAGTCCTGAGCAGGTACCAACCACCTGGCACAATGGGTGTTATGGGTTTGTCGTTTCTGGGAGTGATCGCGGCGCTCGCCATGTATGCGGTGAGCGTATCCCCCTCGCTCATGGCGCGCTCGTGGACGTGGCACGCGGTCGCCTCCGGCATCCTGGTGGCCTGCGGCTACATCGCCGGCCTCGTCGTGCAGAACGTGGGACTGCTCGTCATCCGCCTCACTGGGCTGACGGTTAGGGCCTCCGATCCCGCCGAAATCGGCTTCCGCGTTGCCGCCGCCGCCCTCTTCGCCATCTGGTGGTTCTACGCTGTCATCCAGTCGTATCGCCGCGACCGCGTCGCCGCCACACTCGTCAACATGCCGGGGGAGACCATCGGCGAATACCTCCTTGGGGCAGCGGGTGCAGTCGCCGTCGCCTGGACACTGCTCATGATCGTGCGCGCCTTCAACCATCTTGGTCGCATTCTCATCGCGACCCTCGCGGACTTCATGCCCCGACCCGCCGCCTTCATTACGGGTGTCGCCATCCTCTTCGTCACCATCTTTTTCCTGACCTCAAAAGTCATCCTGCGCGGCGGCATCGGCTTCTTCCGCCGCAAAGCAGAGCAGCTGAACACGCGCACCGCGCGCGGCATCTACAAGCCGACCGTCCCGGAGCGCTCCGCCTCCCCGGCATCGCCCGTCACCTGGGAATCGGTCGGCGGGCAGGGGCGTGTCTTTCTGGGGCGAGGTCCCTCGCGCCGCGACATCACGCAAGTGTGCGGCGTCGACGCCATGGAACCCATCCGCGTCTACTCCGGCATGCCCACGGGTGGAACCGGCATCGAGGCGGCCGCGGCAACCGTCGTCGCCGAGCTGCGCCGCACGGGCGCCTTCGATCGTGCAGTCATCCTCATCGCCGCGTCGACCGGCTCTGGGTGGGTCGACGAATGGCAGGTCCAACCCCTCGAGTTCCTCACGCGAGGAAACTGCGCCACGGCCTCGTTGCAATACTCCTACGTGCCGTCCGTGCTCAACTGGCTCACCGGACTCGAACCCGCACAGGACGCCTCTGCCGCGCTCTTCGCCGCCGTGCGCGCCGAGCTCGACCTCATGGACGAGGCCTCACGCCCCGCGCTGTTCGTCTGCGGCGAGTCCCTCGGTGCCTTCGCGTCGCAGTCCGTATTCTCCTCCGTTGACGACGCACTCACCCAGGTCGACGGCGCGCTGTGGGTAGGCACCCCCGCCTTCACCCCCATGCACGAGGCACTCACCGCCGCACGGCACACGGGCAGTCCCGAGGTCGCCCCCGTCGTCAACAATGGGCGCCGCGTGCGCTTCGTCAACGAACCCTCCGACCTGCGCACAGACCTGTACGGGCGCGAGCTCGGCCCGTGGGGCTTCCCGCGCATCGTCTACGCCCAACACCCCTCCGACCCGGTCGTCTGGTGGAACAACAAGCTCATCTGGACGCAGCCCGACTGGCTGCGCGAGCGAGCCGGGCGCGACGTCTCTCGGGACGTGGAGTTCACGCGCTTCGCCACCTACATCCAGATCCTCGCCGACCTGCCCGTCGCCGGGACCGCGCCCGGCGGCCACGGGCACACCTACCATGAGGAACTCATCCCCCTGTGGCGCGCGATCCTCGGCTTTGACCGCCTCTTCGACGAGGCCCCAGTGCACCCGCGCCTGGCTGCGCTGGATGGTAGCTGGGTGGACGATGCGATGGTTGAACGCATCGGCATTGTCGTGCGCGCGAACCTGGAGCTGTCCGACCGGCAGTAAGCGCGCCGCGAGCCTGCGGCTCGAAGCGGTCGATCTGATGCCCGGCAGGGTCTCGCAGGCCCAACAGGCCCAACAGGTCCAGTGGCGCCTTCCAACCGAGGAGGTTCACATGTGGGGTTATAGGACGTGTCGTGTTGCTGGGGTTCGTGCTTTGCGTGCTTTGGTGCGGCCTTCTCATCCGCACGTGGGCCTGCTGTTCCGAGTCTGGGCAACCCCGCCCATGTACGGGACAGGCGGCCCGCGTGCGGGACAGGCGGCCCGCGTGTGAAAGAAGGGGTGCAGCCCTACACCAGGCTCGCTGCAATGCGCGCAAGCTCGCTATGTGGAGCCTGGGCCTTCTCATCCGCACGTGGGCCTGCTGTTCCGAGTCTGGGCAACCCCGCCCATGTACGGGACAGGCGGCCCGCGTGCGGAATAGGCGGCCCGCGTGCGGGACGCGTTGGAATCCAAGTCGTTGTTGTATGCGGCCAATCCGCATTTGCGCTTGTTGTCGATGGGTGCACGACCCCATCGGTTGGCGTTGCACCCCTTCTGATTGGGTGCAGCGCTCCCTAACGGGTGCAGCGCCCTCTAACGGGTGCGGCGTTCTCTAACGGGTGCGGCGTTCCCTAACGGGTGCAGTGCTTCTCGCGTTACTGCTGCGCTACCTATTGTCCAGGTGCCCGTGGGCGGCGGCCCGCCCGCGAGATCGCCACACGCGAGCCTGCGGCTCGGAGTGGTCGATCTCGAAGCCCGGCCAGGCCCTGCCGCCGCCCCCGGGCACCGATTCTGTCCCCGAGTACCGCAGCCGTCCCTTCTGCTCCCTTCGGAACCTGGCAGATGTTGTGGTGGCATGCACCAAGCAGTCGCAGTGTTTGACAGGTGCGGAATCGCAAAATGATCGTAAATGCGCAGGTGACGAGTCGTTTCATGCTCGTTAGTTTCAGATCGCCCGCAGACTTACCGAGCAAATAGGTGATACTTTCATTGGGTGTTAAGGGATTGAAGGAAAGTGTGTGTGAGAAAACGTGCGGCGGGTGAAGAACATGTGTTCATTGGTCAGGTTCCCAATGAAAACTTGCTAAAAAGCGCACGAAAGTATCACTAGTAATACCGCGAATCAACTTGTGGCTACATGATGGTAAGTCAGTAACGCGTTGCTAGGTATCCATTTACGCAGTAGTGTTCGTTATGCGGATCCCAAGCCTAACCATCCGGTATGGTCCGTTGATTCAACATTGGAGTGAGTATGTCCCAGTTAGTTCACAGGGCGTTCTTGGCGACCCTGGCGACCGGCGCGATGGTGGCGTCCGGTGCAGCCTTCGGCGCCCCCGCTTTCGCGGCGCCCAACCCCGACATTTACGGCCCCACCGTTTCCGACGTCGAAACCACCAGTGAAGGTCTCGGCGGTTCGGTCTCCTTCGTCGTCGAGGATATCCCCGGTCTGTCCAGCATCGACCTGCGCGACCCCTCGACCGATGCGATCTTCTATCGCCGCGTCGTCGACTTCCCTGGCAATGTCTCGGCTGACGGTGTCCACCGCTACACGTTCGACATCAAGTTCTCCGACATCCAGGCCGCTTGGACCAAGGCAGGCCACACGGATGCTCTGCCCGCTACGGTTAAGCTCGTTGCGTGGGGCAGTGACGGCCTGCCCTCCAAGCGAGCCGATGTGGCCCTCGAACCCGTGGCCATGACCTCGCTTGACTTCGGCATCGAGTCCGGCAAGCTTGACCTGCGAGTCGGCCAGCAGACGAATATCGGTGTCACGCACCAGCCTGAGAACGCAAATAAGACCAAGATCAATTGGTCCGGCGACGACATCGACGTCCTGAATGTCGATGAAAAGTCGGGCCTCGTGACTGCGCAGAAGGAAGGCTGCTCGGACGTCCGGGCTGTCGCCGACTACGCGGACCCGATGGTCTTCGATCCGGTGATGGCTACTGTCAACGTCTGCGTCACCGAGCTGGGCGAGGACGAGATCGCCGTCAATCACCTCCGCGTGGACCTGGAGGAGGGTGAGACCGTCACCCTCAAGCCGCTGCTGCCCGAGAAGTTCAAGGATGCCACCCTGTCCTGGGGCTTGGAGTATGGCGGTGTGGCCATCCTGAAGGCGGCCGATGACGGCAAGAGCGCCACGATTACTGGCGGTAACTCTCTTGACTGGGATCAGGTCAACCTGACCGCCACCCTGGCCGACGGAACCGAGGCGACGGCAACGACGATTGTCGTCGTGAAGTCCGTCACGCAGGATGCGACCGCTCCCGCGCCGTGGGTTGATCCGCAGCCTCAGCCGGACCCGCAGCCTCAGCCGGACCCGCAGCCTCAGCCCGATCCGCAGCCTCAGCCCGATCCGCAGCCTCAGCCCGATCCGCAGCCTCAGCCCGATCCGCAGCCTCAGCCGGACCCGCAGCCTCAGCCGGACCCGCAACCTCAGCCCGCACCCACGGGCACGTGGGAAAAGGACACAATCGGCTGGTGGTACCGCAACGCTGACGGTTCCTACCCGAAGGACACCGTGGCCACGATTGACGGGCGCGTCTTCCGCTTCGATGCTCGCGGCTACGTCCGGACCGGTTGGGTCGAGGACTCCGGAACCTGGTACTACCACGACGCGAACGGCTACATGGTGACCGGGTGGCTCAACCTGGGTGGCACCTACTACTACCTGCGTGAGACCGGCGCGATGGCGACTGGTTGGCAGAACCTGGGCGGCACCTGGTACTACCTGAACGCCTCGGGCGCGATGGCGACTGGCTGGCTGAACTTGGGTGGCACCTGGTACTACTTGGACGCCAACGGCGCGATGGCGACTGGCTGGCTGAACCTGGGTGGCACCTGGTACTACCTGAACGCCTCGGGTGCCATGGCGACCGGTTGGATCAACCTCGGTGGCACCTGGTACTACCTGGACGCCAACGGCGTGTGGGTCAAGTGACCTGATCGCCTTGACAACACGGGCCGGGCCCGGGGACGTAACACTCAAGCGTCCCTGGGTCCGGCCCTTTTGACATTTCAGATCGTCTTAATTGTTTCGTTAGCAATCTGAAGATTGTCAGTCGTGTCTTTTCCGGTAGCGTTGTGCTAGGCGGCTGCGACGTGGGAGCGCCCACGCTGGCAGTGGTCGTCTGTGACACTAATTGGAGAAGGCTTATGTCAATGAAGAAACCAGCTGTCCTCCTGGCATTTGTCGGTGCGTGCGCGCTTGCGTTCACGGGTCCGGCGTCCGTGGCTTCACCGCTGCGCGTGGGTCCGGTGCCTGCGGAGGATGCCCCGGCCTCGTCCCTGCCGGTCGGCGACCTTGATACGGCGCTGACCTCGAAGGATGGACAGGCCCCGGAGGTTGCCGAAGTCGTCGACCGTGACCCGGCGCGACTTGTCGGCGTCATCGTGCAACTCGAGGAAGGAATTGATCGTAGCGCTGCTCTTGCATCCGTGAACGAGGCCGTGGCTGCGTCGTTCCCAGGAGCGCAGGTCCGGGTGGAGCGGGAGTACGCCAACGTCCTGGATGGCTTCGCGCTGAGCGCCCCCGCCGGCAGCCTGGAGGAGATCCGTAGTGTGGCGGGGGTCAAGGCGGCCTTCCTGGAGCGCGAGGGGCACGTTAGTGATGTGGCCGCCGTCGACGCGGAGGGCGGCACCAGGGCTTCGCAGATCGAGGGGCAGGACCCCGCAAACTTGAGTGCCCAGCTCATGATGCGCACCGACCAGGTGACTCAGAAGGGCGAGGGGAAGGTCGTCGCCATCATCGACACGGGGGTCGACATGACGCACCAGGCGTTCACGCCCGCGCTCACGGCCACGCCCGCCCTGTCGGAGGATAGGGTGGATGAACTCAAGGCCCAGTTGGGGGAGGGGAAGACCGGCGTCTATGTGAACGAGAAGTTCCCCTTTGCCTACGACTACGCGGACGGTGACAACGATGCCTCGCCGCGCGAGGGAGGGCCGGGCTTCCATGGGACGCACGTCGCGGGTATCGCGGCGGGTAACGCCGACAAGATTGTCGGCACCGCCCCGGATGCTCAGATCATCGTCGGAAAGGTGACGCGCTCCGAGGATGATGCGCTGCTGGATTCCGCTCTGCTGGCCGCACTCGACGATATGCTGGTCCTGCATCCGGACGTCATTAACCTGTCGCTGGGCTGGACGGCTGGCATGGATAACGAGGCGGACACGGTCTATGCGACCGTCTACAAGAAGCTGCAGGAGGCGGGGATCACCGTCAACGCGGCTGCGGGCAACGCTTTTTCGACCGGGTACGGCAACATGTCTGGTAAGGGCCTGCCCTATGCCTCGGATCCAGACTCCTCGGTCATTGATGAGCCTGCGACCTACTCCTCAGTGGTCGCCGTCGCCTCCGTCGAGAACGCGCTCATCCGCAATGCCTTCACGGCAGCCGGGAAGGATATTGGCTACCAGCGTTCGCGCGGCATGAATGGCGAGAAGGTCGCCTACTTCTCCGACCTGCCCGCCGGCACCTACGAGTATGTGGATGCGGGATTCGCCTCCGAGGAGGACGTGGCCGCCCTCAAGGACAAGTATCCGGATGGCCTCGCCGGCAAGATTGCGCTTGTCTCGCGCGGCAACATGACCTACCAGAAGAAGGTCGAGAACCTGTACGACCTGCACCCCGCGGGCGTCCTCGTCTACAACAACGTCTCGGTCGGCTCCCTCATCATCATGAACCTGACGACCCAGGACGTGCCCGCCGCGTTTATCTCGCAGGCGGATGGCCAGGCCATGTTGGAGGCCGCTGATCATCACCTGACGATGGCTGAGGGCCAGGTCTTGCCGCAGTCCTCCGTCTACGAGGCCTCGGAGTTCTCCTCGTGGGGCGTTTCCCCGGATCTGCGCCTCAAGCCTGAAATCGCTGCGCCCGGTGGCAACGTTTTCTCCGCGATACCGAACGGTGCGTACGAGCAGACGTCGGGCACCTCGATGGCGACTCCGCAGATGTCGGGTATTAGTGCGATTGTCTTGCAGCGTGTCCAGTCCGATCCTCTGTTTGCGTCGATGAGTGCGCGTGAGAAGGTGGATGTTGTCCAGGATCTCATTATGGGTACCGCCCGTCCCCTGACCGACGCGTCCCAGGGCAGTGGGGCGCTGTATTCTCCGCGTAAGCAGGGTGCTGGCCTGGTTGACGCTTTGGCGGCCACGACCTCGTCTGTGTATCCGACCGTGAAGGGTGCCTCCGAGGTCTCCCGGCCCAAGGCCGACCTGGGGGATGGCACGACGGGCTGGCACTTCGATGTCGTCCTGCACAACCTGTCTGACGCGGAAGCGACCTACGAGATGAACTCCCAGGCGCTCTCCGAGATCGTCGACGGCGGCTATTTCACGGAGCATTCCTCGGATTGGCGAGGCCGTGGCGTGGCTGTGTCGTATAGCGGCGTGGCCGTGTCTGGCATCGGTGAGGGCGCGATCGTCGCTGTGCCCGCGAAGGGTGAGGCCATGGTCGGCGTTGACATTGCGCCTGGGTCTGAGTTCGCCCAGTATGTCGCTGACAACGTTCCCTCGGGGACCTTCCTCGATGGCTTCGTGCGCTTCACCTCGCGCACCGAGACCCAGCCCAGCCTGACCGTGCCTTACCTGGGCTTCTACGGCGACTGGGGCAAGCCGGCCATCTTCGACGCACTCGCCTCCGACGGTGGGGCACACACATTCGCCTCACAGATCGTGAACGGCGCGACCGGCAATCAGCTCGGCTACAACCCCCTGATCAAGGTGGGTGCACGCGAGGGTCGGCCCAACGCCGACCGCTACGTCATCTCGCGCTCCGGGGCTCCGGGTGCGCCCACGATCTTTGAACCCCGCACGGGTACGCTGCGCAGCGTCCACACGCTCACCAGCACCTACACGAACGAGGCCGGGGAGAAAGTCGCCTCCGTCACGAACCATCGGAACTGGAAGTCCGTGTATCTGACGAGCACCGAAGAGAACACGTGGGTCGAGGCCTACCATGAGCCCACTGCGCTGGACGCACGCTCTGAGGCCTACAAGGACCTGCCCGACGGTGAGTACACGCTGACGATTGAGGCGAGCAACGACGGGCCGTCAAGCGCAGAGCAATCGATCTCCTACAAGTTCCGCCTCGACGCGACCGCGCCCGTCATCTCCAACCTGACGTACGGGGGTGAGGGGCCAGACATGGTCATTTCCTTCGACGTCACCGATGCCTCGCCCCTGGCTGGCGTCGACCTGCACGATCCTGCCGACGGCCTGTGGTTCTACCGCCACATTTTCACCCCCAGCGAGGGCAACGTCGGCGAGGATGGGGTCTACAGCTACCACGTGGAGCTGCCCATCATGACGATCATGCAGGCGTGGGAGAATCAGGGCGGAACCGGGGGAGTTGTCGCGCACCCCTACGTGCTTGCATGGGACTACGGTCTGAACCCCTCCGATCCCGTGACCCTGGACCTGCCTACCAATAACAATCCGGACGTCCGGCTTCCCTGCGCCGACCCTGCGGGTGGTTCCTGGGTGAAGGATTCCGTCGGCTGGTGGTACCGCTGCGCGGACGGTATGACTTACCTGAAGGCGGGTTGGTTCACCATCAATGGCTCGGAGTACCAATTCGGTCCGTCCGGCTACATGATGACCGGGTTCCTCAAGCGTGTGAGCGGAGAGTGGGTCTACGCGGACCCCGAGGGCGCTCTGGTGGGTGGCTGGGTCCGCGATGGGGTGTATGGAGGACCCTATTGGTATTACCTCGACCCAGTCACGAAGGTCATGCGCACCGGATGGTTGTTCGAGCGCGGTTCCTGGTACTATCTGGGAGCGTCCGGCAACATGCACACTGGATGGATCACGTACGGCAGCTCCTGGTACTACCTGGACTCAACTGGAGCGATGCGCACCGGATGGTTCAACCAGGGGGGCACCTGGTACTATCTGGGGTCCGATGGGGTGATGCTGACCGGTGTGCAAAAGATCAATGAACGCACCTATACTTTCGACCCTTCGGGCGCGTTAGTCGGGTGATCTGAGGGGAGAAAACCGCGCAAAGCCTGGGTTCGATGGTGCTTCGTGAGAACGTCACCGAACCCAGGCTTCGTCGTTGAAAAAGTGTCGGGAATTTGAAAAAAGACTTCCAGATTCTGCGATAAGTGTTGTACTCTAGTTCCGGGTGACCAACAGGTCAGACTTTAGGTAGGTCTGTAAGGTCCCCAGACGCCAACATTGGAGTTAGACATATGACACTGAAGAAACCGGCGAAACTCATCGCAATCGCCGGCGCATGCGCGGTTGCAGTCGCGCTGCCGACGTCTCTTGCGCTGCCCGGGTCTTTTGGGCCCGAGGCCGATTCTGACCCCGAGGCTGCGCAATCCGCAGCCGGAGTGGTCGCGCAGCCTGAGCCCGAGCCTGAACTGCCCGTGGGTAACGCTGAAAATGCGTTGACCTCAGAGGAGGGCGAGCAGGTGGTTGATGGGGAAACTCAGGCCTCCACCGATGACGGATCCTCGCGCGTCGTGGATATGATCGTCCAGCTGAAGGACGGCACCGACACCGCCGCCGCCCTCGCCTCTATCAACTCGGCCGTGGCTGCGGCCTACCCGGACGCCTCCGCCGAGGTGAAACGCGAGTACAGCAACACATTTACGGGCTTCGCGCTGAGCGCCCCCATCGGCTCGATGGATGCGATCCGCGGCGTGAGCGGTGTCCAGAGCGCCTTCCTTGATCGCGAGACCCAAGTCAGCGACGATGCAAACGGCGACTCTGACGACGCGGGCAGCGGTTCCGCAACGACTGCGTCACGTTCGCAGCACCCCGATAACCTGAGCGCGCAGATCATGATGCACGCTGACAAGGTTACTCAGAAGGGCGAAGGCAAGGTCGTCGCCATCATCGACACGGGCGTGGAAATGAACCACCCCGCATTCTCGGGAGCCCTGCACGGAACTCCCGCGATCGACAGTTCCAAGGGCGCATCTCTGGCACAGCAGGTGGGCAAGAGCGGCACCTACGTGTCCGAGAAGTTCCCCTTCGCCTACGACTACGCGGACGGTGACAACGATGCCTCCCCGGCGGGTGCCCACGGCACGCACGTCGCCGGTATCACCGCAGCCAATGGTGATCAAATCATGGGTATCGCCCCCGATGCTCAGATCATCGTTGCGAAGGTTGCGCGCAGCCGCGGTGGCGGCATCCCCGACTCCGCGCTGCTCGCAGCCCTGGATGACATGGCTACTCTGCATCCTGACGCCGTGAACATGTCCCTCGGCCGCACGGCCGGCATGGACAGCGATGCCGACACCCTGTTCGCGGGCGTGTACGAGAAGCTGCAGGAGAAGGGCATCACTCTCGACGTTGCTGGCGGCAACGAGTTCCAGGCCGGCTACGGCAACAAGTCGGGCAAGAACCTGCCCTACGCCTCTGACCCGGATTCCTCGACCCTGGGTGAGCCTGGCTCCTTCGCTCCTGTGGTCACGGTCGCGTCCATTGAGAACGCGAGGAACGGGGCAAACGGCAACTACAAGATGTCCGATTTCAGCTCGTGGGGCGTGTCTCCTGACATGCGCCTCAAGCCTGAGGTGACCGCCCCCGGCGGCAACATCTACTCCTCCGTGCCCGGCGGCGGCTACCAGATGATGTCCGGTACGTCCATGGCAACGCCCCAGATGACCGGTGCCAGCGCCGTCGTGCTTGAGCGCGTTCAGAACGACCCGCTCTTCTCGTCGCTGAATGATCGTCAGAAGGTGGATGTTGTCCAGAACCTGATCATGGGAACTGCGGTCCCGGTTGTGGATCCCGGACAGGGTGGCGGTGCCTACTACTCCCCGCGTAAGCAGGGTGCAGGCCTGGCGAACCTTGAGGGTGCCACGACCTCGTCCGTGTACCCGACCGTGAACGGTGCTGCCGACTCTTCCCGCCCCAAGGCGGAACTGGGGGACGGCACCAACGGCTGGCACTTCGACGTCACCTTGCACAACGTGTCCGACACGCCTGCTACGTACGAGCTCTCTTCCCAGGCTCTGTCCGAGAACATTGAGGGCGGTTTCTTCACCGGTCACTCCACTGACTGGAACGGCAAGGGCGTCAGCGTTTCCTTCTCTGGCTCGAGCGTGACGGTTCCTGCCAAGGGTGAAACCACGGTCGGCATTGATATCAAGCCCGGCAACGAGTTTGCTCAGTACGTCTCCGCCAACGCTCCTGCGGGCACCTTCCTGGACGGTTTCGTGCGCTTCACCTCGCGTACGAACGGTCAGCCCGACCTGGGCGTTCCTTTCCTGGGCTTCTACGGATCCTGGGCCAAGCCGGCGATCTTCGATGCGCTCGTTTCCGAGGGTGACGCCCACGCTGCTTCCTCGGGCATCTACAACGGTGACCGGGGCGGCCTCCTCGGCTACAACCCCCTCCTCAAGGGGCGGGAACGCCAGGGTCGTCCTAACGCTGAGCGCTACGTGGTCTCCCGTTCCACGGTCTCGGGTGCACCCACAGCGATCAGCCCTCGCACGGGCACGCTGCGCAGCGTTCACAAGATGACCACCACGTACACGAATGAGGCGGGCAAGAGCGTTGCCTCCTTCACCTCCTTCCAGAACTTCAAGTCGACCATCGATCCTGAAGAAGAACGGATGAGCTGGGTTGAAGAGGGGCAGGAGCCTCGGTCCATCGACCTGAAGGAAGGCAAGTACGCAAGCCTTCCCGACGGCAACTACAAGCTGACGATTGCCGCCAACAACGACGGCCCCTCGTCTACTGAACAGTCCATTACGTACAACTTCCGTATCGACACCAAGGCCCCCGTTGTGGACAGCGCCAAGGTGAATGGTTCCACCCTTTCGGTGGAGCTCAGCGATGAGTCGCCCCTGGCCGGCTTCACGCTGAATGATCCGAATAGCGGTCGCTACATCCACCTCGAGGTTGCTCGTGACGAGAACAGCCAGACCTACGAGAACGGTCGGTACCACTACAAGACCAGCATCGACCTGAACCAGGTTCAGGGTGGCGCCAGCAACAATCCCTACGTTGTCGCGTGGGACTACGGACTCAACCACTCCGAGCCCGTCACGATGAACGGCGGCAAGCCCGGTAACGGTGGCGGCCAGCCCGGTGTCGGCGACGATCAGCCCGGTAACGGTGGCGGTCAGCCCGGTGTCGGCGACGATCAGCCCGGTAACGGTGGCGGTCAGCCCGGTAACGGTGGCGGTCAGCCCGGTGATGACTGGGGCGACGATCAGCCCGGTAACGGTGGCGGTCAGCCCGGTGATGACTGGGGTAACGGTGGCGGCCAGCCCGGTGATGACTGGGGCAACGGTGGCGGCCAGCCCGGTAACGGTGGCGGCCAGCCCGGTGACGGCTGGGATAACGGCGGCGGCCAGCCCGGCGGCGGCTGGGATAATGGCGGCGGCCAGCCCGGTGGTAACCCGGGCAACGGCGGCAACTCCGGTTACTGCGACTTCCTGAACGGATACTGGCTGAGCGATCCGGTCGGCTGGTGGCAGAAGTGCGTGAGCGGGAAGAGCCTCCCTCGCAACCAGTGGTCTAACATCGGCGGCAAGGACTATTTCGTCGGACCTGACGGAAACGCGCAGACCGGTTGGCTGAACCAGGGAGACACCTGGTACTACCTGGATCCCAGCAACGGTGGCTCGATGTGCACGGGCACGCGCAACATCGACGGAAAGACCTACACCTTCGATAACTCGGGTGCACTGGTCAAGTGATCTGACAACCGTTGACGACTCACGGCCTGGGCCCGGAAAC
>NZ_ALCA01000119.1 GCF_000278725.1 Actinomyces sp. ICM47
CGTTGACCCGGAGCCTGCGCCCGCTCCCGCCCCCGCACCGGCACCCGCGCCCGCTCCCAGCGTTGACCCCGCGCCCGCTCCAGCCCCTGCGCCCAGCGTTGATCCCGCGCCCGCTCCCGCTCCCAGCGTTAACCCTGCGCCTGCACCTGCGCCCAGCGTTAACCCTGCGCCGAGTCTCCGCCCCAGCGGCTCAACGGCACCGGTCTCGCCTCGTGGGACCAAGGGGGTCATGAGGAACCTGCTCTCGAGCGGAACTCGCTCCTCCGCGGGGACGTCCGGCGGATCCGCGAGCGGTTCGGGCGCGGTGACCACCAGCTCTGGCACGATCTCTCGGGGTGGTTCGGGTGTGGCAAACACCTCGGGTTCCGGCACTCCGGTGACCGCGCCCAAGGCTGCACCCGCCGTCACACCGAGTGCTAGCCCCCAGAGCGGTGCCCACAGCGGTGCCCAGAGCGGCGCGCAGAGCGGCGAGAACGCCCAGAGCGGCGCATCAGGTACTTCATCGGACGGATCGGATGACGCGGTATCCGCGCTGCCGATCGCCTCTGCGGCCGACAGCGGACACTCGGGAGGCTGGAGCCCCTACTGGCTGCTCCTCCTCATCATCCCGGCGGCCCTCGCCGGTGGCGGAGCCATCTTCCTGATCCGCACTCGATAAAACACCTGGCCGGGGCCCCTCATGACACACGAGCGTGAGGGGCCCCGGCCTCGTGCTACCCCCACACGTGCACGCTAGACTTCCCACATGGGAACCGCGCTTGTGACCGGAGCGACCTCCGGAATTGGGGAAGAATTCTGCTGGCAGCTGGCCGCCGCCGGACACGATGTAGTGCTCGTCGCGCGCCGCGAGGATGCGCTGGCCGCGCTCGCGGCCTCACTGACAAACGTCGCGGGCGTGAACGCCGAGTACATCGCCGCCGACCTATCCACCGAGGACGGGTGCGTGCGCGTCGCCGCCCGCCTCGACGTGGGAGGCCCGGCCGATGCTCAGAAGCCGGACCTACGACCCGTCGACCTCCTCGTCAACAACGCCGGATTCGGGTTGGGAAGCCCCTTCCTGGACAACAGCCTGGAACGCGAAATCAACGGCCTGAACGTCATGGTTCGCGCCGTCATGACGCTCACCCACCACGCCGGCATCTCCATGCGTTCGCGCGGACGCGGCGCGATCCTCAACGTCGGCTCCGTCGCCTCGCGCACGGGAGCTGGTACCTATTCCGCGCACAAGGCCTGGGTCGTCGCCTTCACCGAGGGCCTCGCCGCCGAACTGAAAGGCTCCGGCATCACCGCCACCGTCGTGTGCCCCGGCCCCGTCGACACGCCCTTCTTCGAGCGGGCGGGCGTCGACATGCGCGCGACCCCCTCCTGGCTCATGGCCAGCCCCGACCAGGTCGTCACGGCAGCCCTCGACGCCGTGCGGGCGGGTCGCGTCCAGGTCACCCCGACTGTTCCCTACAAGGTCGCCATGGGTGCCATGAAGCTCGCCCCGCGCTGGGTGACCGCGCGCGCCATGCGCTCCGTTCCCCACATGTGAGGGCGCGCAGACGACAACGAGGCCGGGGCCAGGTTCGCGTAGAACCCAGCCCCGGCCTCGTGCATGCGGGAGAACAATCAGGCCAGGCCGATGTCCTCCAGGCCCAGCGCGTAGAAGTACGGGAAGCCTTCGGCTTCGATGCGCTCCTTTGCGCCCGTCGCACGGTCGACGATCACCGCGACGGCAACGACGTTCGCGCCGGCCTCACGCAGGGCGAGTGCGGCCTCCAGCGGGGAGCCGCCCGTCGTGGACGTGTCCTCCAGGACGACGACGTTCTTGCCCACGACGTCCGGGCCCTCGATGCGGCGCTTCATGCCGTGATCCTTCGCGGCCTTACGCACGACGAACGCGTCCAGATCCAGGCCGCGCGAGGCGGCAGCGTGCAGCATCGCGGTCGCGACGGGGTCGGCACCCATCGTCAGGCCGCCGACGGCCACGTACTCCTCGCCCACCGCGAAGCCAGCCTCCTCCAGGAGGTCGAGCATGACGTGGCCGATGAGCGGAGCCGCCTCGTGGTGCAGCGTCGAGCGGCGCATGTCGACGTAGAAGTCGGACTCGCGGCCGGACGCCAGGGTGACCTTCTCGTGGATGACGGAGAGCTCCTGGACGAGGGCTGCCAGGCGCGCCTTGTGGGAATCGTTGGTCATGGTGCTTCCTTTACGTGTCGGGGGTCAGTGGGCTGCCTCGACGAGCTCAATGAGATCGCCGATACCCTCGTGGATGCCGAAGGGGCGGAATGGGTAGTTGCAGACGTCCTCGCGGGCCGTGGAACCCGATAGGACCAGGTGCGTGCGCAGGCCCGCTTCGACGCCGGCGCGCACGTCGGTGTCCATGCGGTCGCCGACCATCGCGGCCCGCTCCGAGTGGGCGCCGATCTTGTTGAGGCCGGCGCGGATCATGACCGGGTTCGGCTTACCCACGAAGTAGGGCTGCTTGCCGGTGGCCGCCGTGATCATCGCGGCGATTGCGCCGCACGCGGGCAGGGTTCCCTCGTCGGAAGGACCGGATACGTCGGGGTTCGTCGCAATGAACTTCGCGCCTCCCTCAATGAGGCGAATCGCATGGGTCAGGGCGTGAAAATCGTAGTAGCGAACCTCGCCGAGCACCACGAACTCCGGATCCGTTTCCGTCATGACGTAGCCGGCGGAGTGGATCGCGGTCGTCAGGCCAGCCTCGCCGATGACGTAGGCCGTTGAGCCGGGGGACTGCTGCTGGAGGAACGCGGCCGTGGCGTTCGCGGACGTCCAAATGTTCTCTTCGGGAATGTCCAGGCCCGAGTTCGCCAGGCGGGCGGACAGGTCACGGTTCGTAAACACGGAGTTGTTGGTGAGGACCAGGAAGGGAGTGTCGGTGGCGCGCAGCGCCGCCAGGAATTCGTTCGCGCCCGGCAGTGCGCGGTTCTCCTTGACCAGGACACCGTCCATGTCGGAGAGCCACGCGCTCACGGGCGGCATATCACTGAGTGCTGTTTCTTCGTTCATCAGCGGATTCATGCCCCCATTCTACGTTCCCGCTAGGGTGGGACCCGTGAACGAGTTCGAAAACGGATGTGACATCGCGCGGTCGGATGCGGCTTGTGGGGAGGCCGCCACGGACGAGGCAGTGGTCGCGGCCAGTGGTCAGGTCGGGGTCGGTCCGTGGCCGGGCGGGGAGGACGAGTGGCCGGTCGGCGAACAGTATGATCGTGAGCTGCTGGCTCATGGGGATCGGCGCAACGTCGAGGATCGCTACCGGTATTGGACGATGGAGGCGATCCGCGCGGACGTGGCTGCGCGCTCCCTGCCTTTCGAAGTCGCCGTCGAAAACCTCGATCACGACTTCAACATTGGGTCCATCGTGCGCACCGCGAACGCGCTTGGCGCTCGGCGCGTCCACGTCGTGGGGCGCAAGCGGTGGAACCGTCGCGGGGCCATGGTCACCGACCGCTACCTGCCCGTTGATCACCGCGCCGAGGTGCGCGAACTCGTCGACCACTGCTCCCGCGAGGGTCTGTCCCTCGTCGGCGTCGACAATGTCGAGGGGTCCGTCGCCCTCGAAGGGGTACTCCTGCCCGAGCGCGCCTGCCTGGTCTTCGGGTCCGAGGCCTCGGGCCTCAGTGAGGAGATGCTGGCTGCCTGCCAGGTCGTCGTCGCCATCACCCAGCGGGGATCGACGCGCTCCATGAATGTCGGCCACGCCGCCGCCATTGTCATGTGGGCGCACGCCTCGCGTTTAGGAGCGCTCAACCAGGCCTGACAATGTCACGTTTTTGCAATTTTCTATGGGTTTTTTCTGAGTTCCATGGTAAGTGGAATCTGACCATCGGTATTGTATTTGAGCAGTAAGTGTCGGTAGCATTGGTGCTCCAAAGGCTCGATGGAATGGGTATCTGTCATCCATTTTAATTTGCGCTTTGGAAAGTTTGCGTGGAAGCAAATCGCTGAACAGGAGAATTAATGCTTCAGTCATCACCAAGCCATGTGCGGGTACCACGGCTCGCACGCACCCGAGCGAAAGTCGCGCTCATCCTCACGTCCGTGTGCGCCCTCGTCGCCGCGGTCCTCATCCCTCTCACATCCCATCTGAACGCGCAGGCGGCCACCCAGGTCCCCGGAACCATCCCGTCCCTCGAAGGTTGGACCCCGGCCTCGGGCACGTGGACCCCCGCCGGCGGTCTGCAGATCGTTCACACGGACTCCGCCGAAGCCGCCGGAGTCAGCGCCCTGCTGAGCCGCGCCCTCGCCGACTCCGGCATTACCGGCATCACCGACGGTACCGGTGCAGCCCCCTCAACCAACGCCGTCAGCCTGACAATCGACCCGTCTCAATCAACCCTCGGCGATGAGGGCTACCAGCTGACCGTCACCGGAAACGGTGCCCAGGTCGTGGCCGCCACCCGCGCCGGCCTCCTGTGGGGTGCCCGCACCCTCGAGCAGGCAGTTCGCTCGGGCAAGGGAACCGTGCCCACCGGTAGCATCACCGACATCCCGCGCTTCCCTGATCGCGGCGTCACCCTGTGCGCGTGCGGCACCCACATCACGCCGGACTGGATCAACCGACAGATCGACCGCATGTCCGACCTGAAGATGAACTACCTGTCCCTCGAGCTGCGCATCAAGTCCGACAAGTACCCGGCCACCACCTCCTTCTCCTACTACACGAAGGATGAAGTCAAGGCCATCGTCGAACACGGCCGCGAGGTCGGCGTCCGCGTCGTCCCGCTCCTCAACGCTCCCGGCCACACCGGCACCATCCTCGGTAACTTCCCGCAGTTCCAGGTCGCCGACGACTCCGGCACGAAGAGTGCCAACCACCTCAACTTCATCGACCCCGCCGCACAGCAGTTCTACTTCGACCTCATCGACGAATACATGGACGCGTTCGGCTCCACCGAATGGCACATGGGTGCCGACGAGTTCTTCTTCAAGCAGGGACCCGGAGAGTTCACCAATTTTCTCGGTCAGGTCCGTGCCTCCTACGGTGACCAGTCGATGACTTTCGACGCGGCCTTCAATGACTTCATCAACAAGGTCAACGCGCACGTCAAGTCGCGCGGCGGCACGCTGCGCCTGTGGAACGACGGTATCGCCGACATCTCGCGCACCCCCATCGACAAGGACGTCATCATCGAATACTGGGCCAAGGGTGAGAGCAGCCAGAAGGACGCCAACCGTGGCCTGCCCGCTAAGGACCTCGTCGACGCCGGATACACTCTCGTGAACGCGTCCTCTGCCCTGTACTACTACCGCGATCAGCCCTCCTCCTACGTCATGCAGGTGCAGGGCCTCGACGGCGTGTACGGAAAGTGGACGATGAACTCGTTCTACCAGAACGAAGGTTACGCGGTGCCCGACGCCTCCATCCGCGGCGGCAAGGTCTCCATCTGGCAGGGAGGTCACGGCAAGGTGACCGACCATGAAACCGAGGCGTGGATCGCCGACGGCCTGCGCTACGGTGCTCAGATGTTCTGGAATGGCAAGACCCCGAAGGCTGACCCTGATGCGCAGGCCTTCAAGGCTCGCATTGACGCGCTCGGCGAACCTTCCACCTACACCGACCCCACCCGTGACACCCTCACTCCCGGCCAGTACACGATCACACTGGCCGACGGACAAGGCCTCAGTGTGACGGGTGGCATCCCGACCGTGGGCGCATCCTCCGATAACTGGGAGTTCGTTGCCACCCCCGACGGCTACTACCAGATCCGCTCGGTCAACTCGAACCGCTGCCTCGCCGTCTACTCTGAAGACACCCCCAACTCTGAGACACACGTGTCCACCACCCCCGGCCACCCGGTGGTCGCCTACGCGTGCGCCGATGCGAGCCAGAAGTTCACCCCCACGGCTTAGGGCGACTACGCGACGCGTAACCCCCAGAAGTGGGTCGCAGAACCAGCCGGCGACGGCTTCCGCCTGCGCAACGCCATGACCAACCAGTACCTGAGCGTCATCGACTCCGGCTACCTGTCTCGCCGTCCCAACGGCGGTGAAAAGACCGCCGAAGGCACCGTCGCGCAGCTGCCCCTCGACGTTACTGTCGACAGTGGCTCGGTCTTCACCCTCACCTCCCAGGCCTCGTCGACCCTCGACGTGAGCATCGCGCGTGAGGGCGACGAGGCGTACCCGAAGAACGCTCTGTCCGGCATGGACCGCGCCTCCCTGCCCATCATCGGCGACGACAACTGGGGCGAAAGCGTCCTCAATGTCTCCGTCACCAACAAGGGCACGGCAGAGGTCACCGGCATCCACCTGACCCCCTCGGTCTCCAACTCCTGGGTCCTCGCCAACGGCCCCCAGCCCATCGACCGCCTCGCCCCCGGCGAGACCCGCGTCGTGAAGTTCTGGGCGCGCCCCACCACCGAATTCGGTGAAGCGACCTTCACAGTCGACGTCTCTTACGCCGGCGAGAAGACCGTGGCCAGCGAAGGCCTCGTCGGCGTGTGCGGTCCCCGCATTAAGGCCGAGGCCGTGGCCGCCGACTCCGTCGAAACCCGCTGGGAGTACGGCGAAGAATACAAGGCCACCGACGGTGACCCCGCGACCTACTGGCACTCCCAGTACATCGACGCCAACAAGGCCAGGCTGCCCGAGACCGACACCGCCCGCAAGTGGCCGCACTGGATCGACCTGAAGATCGGCGACGGCTCGACCGCCTACGACGTCTGCGCGCTCTCCTACACGCCACGCGCCGGTGACGGCCCCAAGGCCTCGGGCCGCGCCAAGGACGTCCAGATCTACCTCGCGGGTAGCCTCGACGGCCTCAAGGGCCAGGGCGACAACAAGGGCAACCCGAACGCACAGGGCAACCCCGTCCTCGCCACCACCCTGGCGAACGTCCCCGGAACCGTCGACATCCCCGTCGCCGGCAACGGCTCCTACCTCCGATTCCGCGGCACGTCTGCCCAGGCCGACGTCGCGAAGAACCTCACCGACGTCATGTCCTTCGCCGAACTCGGAGTCCGCATCGGTCACGCCAACTGACACATAACAGAGGTGTCAACCGACGCATAACGACAGGGGAGGGGTTGGAAGAAAACCGTCCAAACGGGACTTCCTGCCCCTCCCCACACGTACAAAATGTGAGAGAATCGATCTCGACAAAACTGTCACTCGATTAGGAGGCTCCAAGTGCCTATCGCAACCCCTGAGGTCTATGCAGAGATGCTGAATCGCGCACGGGATGGCAAGTTCGCCTACCCCGCGATCAACGTGACCTCGTCCCAGACCATCACCGCTGCCCTCCAGGGCTTCGCCGAGGCAGAGTCCGACGGCATCATCCAGGTGTCCGTCGGCGGCGCCGAATACGGCTCCGGCTCCACCATCAAGAACCGCGTCACCGGCTCGCTGGCCCTCGCCGCCTACGCCTACGAGGTTGCCAAGAACTACGGCATCACCGTCGCCCTGCACACCGACCACTGCGCCAAGCAGAACATCGACTCCTGGGTCCGCCCCCTCCTCGAGATCGAGGCCGGCCAGGTTGCCGACGGCAAGCTCCCCACCTTCCAGTCCCACATGTGGGACGGTTCCGCGATCCCGCTCGACGAGAACCTCGAGATCGCGAAGGAACTGCTCGCCATGTCCGTCAAGGCCAACACCATCCTCGAGATCGAGGTCGGCGCTGTTGGCGGCGAGGAAGACGGCGTCGTTGGCGAGATCAACGAGAAGCTCTACACCTCCACCGCAGACGGCATCAAGACCGTTGAGGCCCTGGGCCTCGGCGAGAACGGCCGCTACATCACCGCCCTGACCTTCGGCAACGTGCACGGCGCCTACAAGCCCGGCCACGTGAAGCTGCGTCCCGAGCTGCTCGGCACCATCCAGAAGGAGGTCGCGGAGCACTTCGGCCTCGACCACCGTCCCTTCGACCTGGTCATGCACGGCGGCTCCGGCTCCACCGCCGAGGAGATCGCCACCGCTGTCGCCAACGGCGTCATCAAGATGAACGTCGACACCGACACCCAGTACGCGTTCACCCGCCCGGTCGTCGACCACATGCTGCGCAACTACGACGGCGTCCTCAAGATCGATGGCGAGGTCGGCGTCAAGAAGCAGTACGACCCGCGCACGTGGGGCAAGTCGGCCGAGGCCGGCATGGCCGCCCGCGTCGTCGAGGCCTGCCAGCGCCTGGGCTCCGACGGCACCCAGATGCGCTGAAACAATCGCTGATGGCCGCCTAGCGGCCTGACGCGTGAGCCGCCCGGTCCCTGTGGGGCCGGGCGGCTTCGTTGTGCCTGCATCTCCCAGCACGTCTACGTGTTGGTACTTGCATGTTGGTGCCTAGGGTAGCGGCCCGCCTCTTTCTGATGTTGCTTGTTGTCCCGACAGATTTCCGGCTGCCGCGGGGCCTATCTTGTTGGGCCTGGCCGCTGTGTGTGCCGGTGGACGACAGCCCGCCCGCGTGATCGCCACACGCGAGCCTGCGGCTCGGAGTGGTCGATCTCGAAGCCCGTCCTGGCCCTCCGGATCCTCCGGCGCCCTCCACACCGGCGGTGCCTGCGGTGCTGTGTGTGGAGGTGCACCGGCTTGTTGTCCGACCAGGCCCTGCCACCGCCCACCGGCACCGTGGCCAGGGTCTCCGAACTTTCTCTGCTCTCCGTATCGACGAAACCGGCTGCGTACGCGGATAGGTTATTGCGATAGGGATAGGTTATGAGCATGTGGATAGCTTATTAACCTATCCGCGTGGCGATAACCTATCCGCGTGTGGAGAGTCCATCCGTGCAAGTGCTCGTCGGAGGGGTCCCTGCGTTTAGCGGGAGTTGGTTCCAGGTGTTGTGGGCGTTGCGATGGTCTTCAATCAGTCGGTTGCGGGGGTTTGCGCCATGCGAAGCTCTTTGGTGGCGTGTCGCCTCCGTGTTGGGGCTTTGGAAGGCGTCATTGCCCCGTTGGGTGGCGTTAAAGCCGCGGCGTTAGGTCCTGTGGTAGCCAGAGTGCAGACCCATTGGGTGAAAAACGCTGAAAATGTGCTGTTTTGGTTGAATGGGTCTGCGCTTTGGCGGATGTGGTCTCTTGCAATGGCGCGTTGTCCGCACGTGGACCCGCTAGTTGGAGTGGTAAACCGTTATGCCGCACGTAGGACCGCTTCGCGAAGTGTTAACAACACAAGCCTAAGCCCACCCGGAAACGCTGATCAGCCCCGCGGCGGTCTCCGCACCGGCTGCGCTTGTCGTTTGTGTGTAGCCCGGCCTGGTCCTATGCGTGATTCGCGGCGCGTGCGCCGAGCATGAGGAGGCGCGCGATTGTTGCCGACAGGATGAGCGTGCCGACGCATACGTACATAAAGGGGCCGGGTGCCTCTCCGATGAGGAGTCCCTCAAGCAACCAGGTCAGCAGGAAGAGACCGAAGAAGCTCCACATGCATCGTGCTGCGCATGTCATCAGCTGCTGTAGCGACAGAGTACGGATGCGAAGTGCGACAAACCCGAAGAAGAAAGCGAGCGGGAGGGGTATGAGCACACCGATGACTGTAAAGACAGTGCGATAGGCGAGTTGCGGATACGTGTCATAAACGTCGGCGACCAACAGGTAGGCCAGTCCTGACACACCGAGAAGAACAAGGCTGCTCAGGGCGGCCCCAACCCTCACGAGGAGGGAGCCTTTCGCTATGTGTTCCATGCTTAAGTATAAGCATGGTGGCTACGTAGTGTAAAGGGTGTCGGTGGCTTTTTGCTCTAGGTTCTAGCTAGGTTCTGCTAGATTCTAGTGGTTCTTGTAACGCCGGGAAGCCAGGTCGCGACACATTATGGTTTCCCTCCAATGTCGCACGTAATTCCCCCGTGGCTACTTAAAGGTATGAAATAGCATCGTTGGAATTACAGTGCTTTTGGGCTGTTTCTAAAAGTTACCGGATTAAATTACGTGCGACTTTTGTGGGGGAGGCGGGTGTAACAGTGGGGTGGAACGCCGATAGCTGGGTGGGTCGCCGACGGCGGGAAAGCTGGGCAGAGCAGCGGGGCGGGACCCCGAAGGATCCCGCCCCGTGTCGCTAGCGACCCGCCTCACGAGCGGTTCGCCTCGTGCGCTCGCATCACAGACGGCTACTGCCCGCGTTGAGCACGAGCCGCGCTCACTGCTGCGGAGGCTTCGGGATGGAGGCGTCGCGCACGCCCTCCTCAACGGCCTCGGAGATGGTGGGGGAGACGACCTTGGCACCTACGAGCGCGGTGAACATCTGCTGCAGGTCCAGGCCCAGCGAATCGCCCAGGCCCGCGTTGATCTGGCTGATCGACTTCGTGATATCGCCGACCATCTGAGCGTTGTTGCCCTCGCCGTACATGGTGATCGTGTCGACCTTGGACAGCGGCTCGGCCACGGCGCGAGCGACCTCAGGCAGGGCACGGAAGTACATCTCCAGGACGGCCGCCTGGTTCATCTTCGTCATGGCCTCGGCCTTCTTTTCGAGGCCCTCGGCCTCGGCCGTCAGCTTCGCGCCAATCGCGGACGCCTCGGCGCGGCCACGCGCCTCAATACCCTGGGCCTCGGCGAGCATGGCCTGCTTGTCGGCGTCGGCCTTCTTGGTGCGCTCGAAGGCCTCGGCCTCGGCCTGACGCTGACGCGCGTACAGGGCCGCGTCAGCCTTCTTCTCGGCGGCGTAGCGCTCAGCGTCGGCCTTCGCGTTCACTTCGGCCTGCAGGGCCTGCTTGGTGACGACGACTTCCTTCTCCTTGATGACCGCCTGCTGCTCCTGCTTGACAATGTCAGCCTGCGCGGTCTCGCGCTCAATGTCGCGGCGCTGAATCTGTGACTGGATCTCGTAGGCGGCGTCCGCCTTCGCCTTCTCGGTGTCGGCCTCGACCTTCAGAGCCGCCTGGCGCTTAGCGAGGTCCGTCTGCTTCTGGGCGATTTCCAGCTGCGAGGCGACCTGCGCGTCGTTCGCTTCCTTCTGGGCGATGGCGGTCGCCTGCGCGACCTCCTTCTGCGCGTTCGCCTTGGCGATGGCGGCGGTCTTGCGGATCTGCTCGGTGTTGTCGATACCGAGGTTGTCGATGACGCCGTTCTGATCGGTGACGTTCTGGATGTTGAACGCGACGATCAGGAGGCCCATCTCCTCCAGGTCCTGCTTCGCGTTCTCCTGGACGCGCTCGGAGAAGGCGGCGCGGTCGGTGATGATGTCGGTGAGCTTCATCTGGCCGATGATGGCGCGCAGGTGCCCCTCAAGGGTGTCACGTACCTCCTCGGAGATCTCGGAGGTCGTCTTGTAGAGGAAGTTACGTGTCGCTGCCTTGAACAGCGTGTCATCATCGGTCGCGATGCGGACCTTGACGGCCGCGTCGACGCGCACGTTGATGTAGTCGTTGGTGGGAACGAAGTCCGTGGTCTGAGCGTCGACGGAGATCATCGAGGCGGTCATGGTGTCCACGCGCTCGAGGAGGGGAATCTTCCACCCCGTCTTGCCGTGGAGGACGCGCTGGCCGCGCGGGCCGGAAATGACCTTGACTTCGCCCGGGGAAGCGGACACGAAGCTTGCCCACAGGAAGAGGGAGATGAGGACGAATGCAGCGACGATGAGTGCCGCGATGGTTACGAAAGGCATGATTGGTGCTTTCAGGTGAGGGGTGCGACGCGCTCGTGGGTGGCGCCGCGCAACTGGTCAGAATAGCAGCGTCGGGCGTGTGACTCAATGCATCGTCTCATTCTCGGGTGACGAGGCCGTGGCTGGGTGCCGCTGGAAGGTAGGAACGTTGAAAGCGCTGGAAGGGGTTGCTTATGATGGTGCCACGCGGGCCGACTGCCGCGACTGAGTGAGCGCCCACCGCTGGGCCGCACGGGAAGGACACGGGTGTCATGAGGAAAACGCTGATCATCATTGTGTCGGTCATCGTCGGAGCGATTATTGGCACTGTTGTTCTCGTGTTCGGGGTGCTTCCCGCGTTTGAAGATGAGTGCGCGGGGGACGAGTGCACGCAGACGGACGGCCCCACTCTCGTTCCTGTTCCGCTTCCGACGAGGATGCCCACACGGGAAAAGGCTTATAAGCCGGTCCTGTACCTGTATCCGCAGGAGGAGCGGCAGCTGGCGGTGACACTGGACGTTGAGGGTGAGCTGGGGACGGTGTATCCCGCCCCGGAGCGTCAGGTGCAGACGGAGGAGGGGACCCGGGCCTCGTGGACCATCAGTGCCGCGCCCGACGGCACGCTCACCGACGCGAGTGGGCGCACCTATCCCTCCCTGTTCTGGGACGGGCCGGTCTCCTTGACGTCTCCCGAGCAGGGCTTCGTCGTTGCGCGTGAGGACGCGGTGCCGTTCCTGGAGGAGAAGCTGGCCCAGTTGGGCCTGAGTGACAAGGAGGCGGCCGATTTCATCACCTACTGGGCACCGCGCATTCGTGCGAACGAGTACACGTTCGTGTCCTTCGATGCCTCCTCCTACGCTCAGCAGGTGACCTATTCGTTCGCGGACGAGGCCGGTAAGCAGGTCGTGCCCGACACCTTCATTCGGGTGTTCATGACGATGCGCAAGGCGGAGGCCTCCACGGTTGTCACGCCGCAGAATTTCGCTTCGACACCGACCCGCAGCGGCTTCACGGTCGTCGAATGGGGCGGCACGGAACAATAACTTTCTCGGAACTGACCGCGCGGCGAGCGAAAACGCATGCCACGCGACACAATGGAACAATGTGTGGTGAGATGACCTCGCCACGAACAGGAAGGTAGTGACATGGCCCAGGACTGGACCCGCATTGAAGGCATGATCATCGGTCACGAGCTGGACCCCAGCGCCGTCGCCGGCGAACTGAAGAAACGCGCGATCCTCACTCAGATCGAATGGTTCCCCTCCTCGCCGCAGCTGCTCGGCCTCAACGTCGCGGTTGCCGATGAGCGCGTCGCTACCGTCCCCGCGGGCGCGACGACAGTCGTTCCCGGCCCGACCCCCGCGGAGCTGGCCGACGAACTCGCCATTCTCTTCAAGGCTGAAGTCCGTATCGGCAACGCCAGCGCCGACCACCTGCCCGAGGGAGATTCGCCACTGGGTAAGGTGTGGCCCTCGGAGGAGGAAACGACCGAGGCCACAGAGGCAAAGCCCACACGCATCGTTGAGATCGGTCGCACCCCCGCGTCGTCCGTACCGCTCCTGGCGGCCCTTGAAGGCGTCGACCTGGGGGACCTCGAGCTTGCCGACGATCACCGCGCGCTCCTCGCGGAGCTGCCCGCCGAGAAGGAAGGCTGGAACTTCGGCGACCTGCCGCTCGTCACCCTATCCGTCACAGACGGCGAGTTCCAGGTATTCCTGGTGACCGACGACCACCTCGAGCACATCGTGTCCCACAACTGGGGCATGGATGCGGCCATCGTGCCCGGCGGCCACGACAAGGCCCAGGACCTGCCCGGCGAGGTCATCGACCTGGTGGGCGATCGCCTCGACCTGCTGGCCATCGCCCGAGCTGTGCCCGGTGCCGACGCTGACGCCCTGTGGGCATCCGTGGCAACCACGGGCGAAGAATCCGTGTGGAAGGTCGTGCGCGCCCTCGGCCTGCCTGGCTCCGTCGCGGGTTTCCTCCTGGGCACTACCGATGCTGAGGACGTCGAAGGCGTCACCGTGCACCTCGCGCGCGGCATTTCCAACGCGATCGGCCGCAGCGTGGACATCATGATGGGGCAGCCGCAGTCGATGGTCAAGCCCCTGTGGAACTCCTACGAGTCGGTCGCCGTCGAACGCCCGTGGATCATCCACGCCGCCGTCGCAGCCGAGGCAATCGTCGGCGTCAGCATGCTGGTGGCCGCCGTGCGCGCCCCCGCGCCTCGCTCCGGCTGGCTGCGCTTCGCCGGCATCGTTGGCGGCCTCATGGTCGTCGACTCAATTGCGGAGCTGTCGCTCGCTAAGCACGTCTCCAAGCGTTTCGCGCGCCGCGCGGGCGAGGCGTAAGCCCCCACGCCTGATGTAGCACGGCCGGGGTTGCTCACGCGACCCCGGCCGTTGTGTCTGCCGCGAGCGAGCGCGCACGCTCCCCTTACCGAGCCAAGGCCTCGGCGGGGAAATCCTGCGGGCGGTCGGTGAAGATGCCGGTGACGCCCCACGAGGCCAGCTCGCGCGCCTGATCCACGTCGTTGACCGTCCACACGTTAACCTCGAAGCCCGCGTCGCGCATCGCGCGCACGTCGGAGGCCGTCAGCCCCTTAACGCCGGGATGGATGGCGCTCGCGCCCAGCGCGGTCGCGCCTTCACGCCACTCGTCGGACGCGCGCTCGATGAGCCAGCCGAGCGCGACGGTGGGGCATGCCTCGTGGAAAGCGGTGAGCAGCTCGTGATCGAAGGAAGAGACGATGAGGCGGGAGGGAACCTTCTCCCCGCGCAGCGTGACAGCCAGCGACTCGATGAGACGCTCGCGCAGGCGCGCACCACCCGCGCAGGGCTTGATCTCCAGATTGACACCCATCTGCTGAGCGTGGGCGAAGGCGAGTGCGTCAGCCGCCTCGGGGATACGCTCGAAACGATAGGTGTCGGAGAACCAGCGGCCCGCGTCAAGGCGGCGAATATCCGAGAATCCGAGCTGGTAGTAGGATCCGGATCCGTTCGTCGTACGGTCCAAGGTATCGTCGTGAATGACGATCAGCGAGCCGTCGCCGATGATATCCACATCGAACTCGAACCAGCGAGCACCGACCTCCATGGCCTTGGAAAACGCGGCGATCGTGTTTTCCGGCGCGAGCGAGGACGCGCCACGGTGGGCGAAAATACGGGGAAAATCGGACATGGATGCTCCTAGGGTGATCGGTGCGGGGCTACCCCGTCACCAGAGGTCGGGGTGCGTCGCCGCACTAAACATGGAGGAACGGCCGGGCCCGGGTTCGATGAGGACGGCCTCGTCTCGCTTGGACGGCAAAATGTTATGCACGTACGAGGCCAGAGCCTCGTCACGCGACACATCGTGGCCGACCTGCTGGGCCATGTACCAGCGGTGCTCCAGGTACTCGTGGTAGAGCTGGGCGGGTTCGAGCTTGCCGGCCAATTCTCGGGGAATTGCGCGCACGACGGGCGCAAAAACGTCGGTGAGCCACTCGTGCGCAGCCTGTTCGAGGGGCACGTCCTGCATATCGTGTGTGGCACGCCACGCATCAATGTCACCGAGGAGTCGACGCGCCTGGTGCTCGCCGACATCCATGCCGGTCAGGCGCATGAACTTACGGTTGTGATGGCCGGCGTCGACCACCTTCGGTTGAATGACCAGGTGCTCGCCCGCATCATCCGACGCCATGTGCAGCTCGGCGACGTCAAAACCCAGCTCGTTGAGGCGACGGA
This sequence comes from Actinomyces sp. ICM47, assembly GCF_000278725.1. Taxonomy (GTDB): domain Bacteria; phylum Actinomycetota; class Actinomycetes; order Actinomycetales; family Actinomycetaceae; genus Pauljensenia. Next base: position 15,250 of record NZ_ALCA01000119.1, read on the forward strand.
TACGCTCACTGACCAGATACTGGCGCTGGTCATTGGGCAGGTACTCTTCGGCGGTGACCTCGTTCCACAGCAGGTCGTACTGGGTGCGGATGCGGTCGCCGACGTCAATCGGGTCGGCGTCCATGGTGAAATAGCCGCCAGCCTGAAGGTCCATAAGTTCGCCGATGATGTTCGTACGCGCCAGGTCCACGTCGTATTCGCGCTGGCCGGGGGTCAGCTTGGGGTGCAGCTCGCCTGTTTCGGCGTCCACCAGGTAGGCGGCGAACTCTCCCGCGTCGCGACGGAAGAGTGTGTTCGACAGGGAGACGTCGCCCCAGTAGAAGCCGATGAGGTGCAGGCGCACGAGCAGCAGGGCGAGGGCGTCGATGAGGCGGGTCGCCGTGTCCTCGCGCATCGACAGGGAGAACAGGGCGCGGTAGGGGAGCGAGAACTGCAGGTGCTCGGTGATCAGGACCGCGTTGAGTTCCTCGCCGTCGCGCCCCACCCGTCCCGTGATGACCGCGACCGGGTCGACGGAGGGTGCGTCCAAGCGCGAGAGGTCGCGCAGGATGTCGTACTCGTGGTGTGCGACCGTCTCACCGATCTCCTTGACCGCCAGGACGCGGCCGGACAGGTTCACGAACCGCACGATGTGGCGGGAAATGCCGCGGGGGAGCGCTGCGAGCAGGGACGACGGCCACTCCTCCAGTGGAATATCCCAGGGGAGGTCGAGGAGCGCGGGGTCGACCGCGGCAGCCGTAATGTCCAGAGCCATATCCGTATTGTCTCATTTTCTGACCGTCATGACTAACTCGCAGCTCAGCGGCCATCACTTCGCGGTGTAGAACACGTACGTACGAACGTGCCCCGGCCTCGTCCGGGAGATGAGCAGACGAGGCCGGGGCAAGTCAGCAGGGCAGCGCGGGCTTGCGCGTCACTCGGGCAGACGAACGCCCGTGGCAGCCGAGAAGTTGTGCTGCTGGCCTTCGCGGATGCGCACGTACAGGACGCCGCCGCGACCGGGGGCGGTACGCGGGGGAACGCGCACGATCAGCTGCTTGTTGGTGCCCTCGGCGCCGGAACCCAGACCCTCACCACGCTCGTCGCCGACCAGGTGGCCGTAGACGTAGGCGTCGGAGCCGAGTTCCTCGACGAAGTCAACCTCGACGGGGATGGTGCCCTCGACGCTCTCGTCGACGACGTCCAGGCCCTCGGGGCGGAAACCGATCTTGATCTTTCCGCCGTCCTCGGGGGTCAGCGCCGCGCGGGCGGCCTCCGACAGGGGCACGCGCGCCGGTCCGATCTTCGCCCACTCTCCGTCCACCGTGAAGGTGCCCAGGTTCATGGCGGGGGAGCCGATGAAGCCGGCAACGAACTCGTTGGCGGGACGCTCGTACATTTCCTGCGGGGTGCCGACCTGCTGGAGGAGGCCGCCGGCGAGGACCGCGATGCGGTCGCCCATCGTCAGGGCCTCAGTCTGGTCGTGGGTGACGTACACGGTGGTGACGCCGAGCTCACGCTGCAGGGAGGCGATCTGCGTACGGGTCTGCACACGCAGCTTCGCGTCCAGGTTCGACAGCGGCTCGTCCATGAGGAACACCTGGGGCTTACGAACGATCGCGCGGCCCATGGCGACGCGCTGACGCTGGCCACCGGACAGAGCCTTGGGCTTGCGGTCCAGGTAGGGCTCCAGGTCGAGGATCTTCGCGGCCTCTTCAACGCGCTTGTTGATCTCCTCCTTGGACACGCCTGCAATCTTCAGGGCGAAGCCCATGTTTTCGCGCACGGACATGTGCGGGTAGAGCGCGTAGTTCTGGAAGACCATCGCGATGTCGCGGTTCTTCGGGGGAACGTCCGTGACGTCCTTGTCGCCGATGAGGATGCGGCCGCCGTTGACGTCCTCCAGGCCTGCGAGCATGCGCAGGGAGGTGGACTTACCGCAGCCGGAGGGGCCGACGAGGACGAGGAACTCACCGTCCGCAATGTCGAGGCACAGCTGGTCGACAGCAGGCTTATCGGCACCGGGGTACACGCGGGACGCGTGATCGAAGGTTACGCTTGCCATGTTCAATTCCTTCCCACCGGCAGGTACGTGCCGGACGATCCGTTGTGGGGCGACCGTGGAGCGTCTTCGCCCACGGGGTACGAACGCGGATCGTTCCGCGCGCGACCAGGATTGAACGTATCATGTCTGCGCGTTTCTGTATAGTTCCGGCCACCAGGTGGATTCCCCGGCTTCGACTCGGGTGTGGGGGCCGCCTCGTTTCTGTGTCCGAGGTCGTGGTTTCCTCCGCCGGTGGACGCAGATGCGGGATGAGACCGGTAGGCTGGGAGCGTGGATGAAGGAAACGAACTGGGAGGCTACCGCCTGATTCGCCGGCTCGGTACGGGTGGCGCGGGCACTGTGTGGCTTGCTGAAGATGGGGGTGGCACGCGTGTCGCCCTGAAGGTCATGCACCCCGCGCTTGCGACGTCGGAGGAATCTCGGGCCCGCCTCGAGCGCGAGGTGCGTACCGTTAATTCCGTACGTTCCCCCTTCGTCGCGCACATCATCGATGCGGAGATTGACGCGAGCCAGCCTTTCGTGGTCTCCGAGTATGTCGAGGGTCCAACTCTGGCGGAGATCCTCTCCTCCGGCCCGATCCCGCTGCGCGGCGTCGCCGCGCTGTCCTATCACCTCGCGTCGACGATCGCTGCCGTCCACCACGCCAACATCATTCACCGAGATATCAAGCCCTCGAACATTATCTGTTCGTCGCGCGGTCCCGTCCTCCTCGACTTCGGCATCGCCATGGCGGTCGACGATCAGCACCTGACACGCACCGGCCTCGTCTCGGGTTCTGCCGGCTATACGGCACCCGAGCTCCTGCGCGGCAAGCCCGCCACAAAGGAGTCCGACTGGTGGGCCTGGTGCGCCACCCTGCTGTCCTGCGCGACTGGGCGTGCCCCCTTCGGTAAAGGCGACGTCATGGCGACCATGATGCGCGTCATCGAGGGCGAACCCGACCTGGCAGGTCTGCACCCGATGGTCTCCGATGCGCTCGGTGGCGGCCTGTCGCCCAATCCCGACGTGCGCCCCTCGCCGTCGCTGATCGTCGCGCACCTCATGAGCGCGGTTGGCTGGGCACCCGGCGAACTCGACTACGTCACCGTGAACTGGGCACAGCTGCTCGACACTGGCGAACGTACCCAGATGGTCAACTCCGACCCGCAGGAAATCGCAGCACCCCCGGAATGGGACGAGATCACATCGCGCCCCGACGCGGCCGGTGCGCGCCCCGTCACCTACCCCGTCCACCCGCGTCGCGACCCCTCAGAATTCACGGCCGCCAATGACCATACCGAACAGGTCGATACCGAATCGGTCTCCTGGGGAGACGACGAGTGGGACGAGGATGCCGAGGAAGAGACCTGGGACGATGAGGCCTCGGAGGGTAGCGACGAGGACTGGGATGAGTCTGGCGACGAGTCCTGGGAAGAGTCCGGTGAGGATGATCAGGAGTGGGAGGAATCCGGCGAGGGCGACCAGGAGTGGGAGGAATCCGGCGAGGGCGACCAGGAGTGGGAGGAATCCGGCGAGGGCGACCAGGGCGACGAGGAGTGGGACGAAGCTGACGACGAGGATCAGAGCTGGACTGGTGCCGAACCCGCGGACTCGACCGGCTCGGTGCGGCCCTACGGCCAGGGTGGCTACCCCGGGCAGCAGGGCGGATACAGTGCTTCTCAGGCCCCGTTCGCCGGTGCCCAGAACGCCTACGGCTACCCGCGCGGCGCTTACGGTTCCGCGGAAACGGCACCGTCGGGCAGACCCGTCCCCATGGGCGCTCCGCAACCCGGCCTGGCGGCCCCGACGGGCGATCCACGCGCAGGCATGCGGGTCCGCGCCAGCAACGCGGGACAGCCGCCAGCGTGGCAGGCTCGCGGGCAGCAGTACCCGAATCGGACCGATGCCTCGTCTGCTTCAGGCAGTGCTTGGGTCTCCGGCGGTGTCCTGCTGCTCACGCTTGCCGCGCTCCCTCTCATCTTCGGCCTCAGCGGTACGCTCATCGTCGGTGTCGCACTGACCGCCTGGGGGCTTGTCGGTGCCATGGACAGGTGGCTAGAGCGTCGGCGCGAGCAGTACGGCCCCCGCGCCAGCGACGATGCCGCCGCCATCGCCATGGCTCCGATCCTTCTTGCCCGCTCACTCGGTACGACACTCCTTGCGCTCGCGGTCGGAGCTGTCCTTCCCTACCTGGTGTGGATCGTTCTCTCCTTCGCGCACGACGGATCTGTGCAGTGGGGGTGGCCCACGGAGGTCGCGACGTCTCTACGTCTGTCGCGTAGTAACTTCTGGCTGAGCGATCCTGCAGGAGTCATCATCGTCTGGGCGCTTGGTGCGTCGATGCTCGTGACCGCGTGGCTCGTACCTTTCGCTGCCGACCTGCGCGTTGGACTCGCCAAAACAGTGCGTTCTAGCATTCGTCCGATCTGGGGGCGCGCCCTGTTGTCAATCGGTTGCGTTGGCTTCCTGCTGATCTCCTGGCTCATTGGGACGGGTGGTGCGTCTAACTAGGCGCGGGTCAGCCTTACTCGATAATATTGCAATATTCAACTAAGTTTGGAAGGTATCTTCATGGCTCAGAAGCAGCAGCGCAGCGTCGATCCCCTGCGCGCCAAAGCCTCCGAGATGCGGCTCGCGCAGCAGCGCGCTGAGCGTCGCACCCGCATCATCGTTATCTCTGCTGTTGGCCTCATCGTGCTGGCCATCATTGCCGCCGTTGGCGGTGTGATTTGGCAGCAGCAGAGCGAAGTTAGCGCCGCACGCAACGTCGAACCCTCCGATGTTCTCGGCGTATACGCCGACGGGCGACCCATTGTTGTCAACGGGAACGGTGTGTCCGCCGAGCCGGATCCCAACCTGCCGACGCTCACGGAGTACTTCGACTACTCATGCCATGCCTGTGCTGACGTCGATGCTGCCCTGGGTGAAGATCTGACGACCTGGGCGTCCGAGGGGCACTACAACCTCGAGCTTCAGCCCGTCATCACAGTGAATATGAACTACCTCAAGCCCGCCACGGGTGCCTCGCTCGTCGTCGCCCAGAAGGCACCCGACAAGTGGATCGAATTCCACCACGCACTCCTGGCCTACTTCCGTACCCAGTTCCAGGCCGGCAACGGCACGGTCGTGCAGAACCTTGACCCCTCGTGGAAGCAGGTCAAGCAGATCGCGACCGAGGTTGGCGTTCCTTCTGACGTGGTCGCGACCTTCCCGGTCAACGCCGTTGAGTCCTACCTCGAAGCCTCCTCGAATGCATGGAAGGACGCACAGTACAGCGGTCGTCAGCCCAACCAGCTCGGCACCCCCGAGTTCGTCAAGGATCACTCGAGCGTTGTGACCCTGGGGAAGACCATCGAAAGCACGCGTGAGTCGCTCAAGGAACTCTTCGGTTTCGCTGACTCCGCCACGCAGGCACCCAGTGATCTGCCCCAGTCCGAGGCCGCCGTGCCTTCCCGGAGTGGCGAGGAGGCGACGCAGAGCGCCGAGACGACGACCAGTTCCGACTGAGTCTCGCACTGAGGTGGGG
>NZ_ALCA01000120.1 GCF_000278725.1 Actinomyces sp. ICM47
GACCGTTGCGCGGCGCATCCCCTTGCTCGCGCGACACCTCGCACTCAGGAGGCGGTGCGCTTGACGTGACGACGCACAGCCAAATCATCGACGTAGGCACCGTCGGGACGCTCGAGCGGCAGCTTAGCGAGAGACCCCTCGACCTCACGCCAGACGCGTCCCACAGCGATACCGAAAACGCCCTGACCACCCTGTAGAAGATCAATGACCTCATCGGTCGATGTGCACTCGTAGACGGAGGCTCCATCGCTCATGAGGGTGATCGACGCCAGGTCGTCCACTCCCCTGTTCTGCAGGGAGCCGACGGCCACGCGCACCTGCTGCAAAGACACGCCTGCGTCCAGGAGCTTCTTCACGATCTTCAGAACCAGGATGTCTCGGAATGAGTAGAGACGCTGAGATCCAGAACCGCGCGCTGCACGGATCGAGGGCTGGAGCAAACCGGTGCGAGCCCAGTAATCCAGCTGGCGATAGGTGATGCCAGCAGCGCTGCACGCGATGGGTCCGCGATAGCCGACCTCGTCCGTTTCAATGCCCTCAAGCGGGTCGCCGAAAAGCATGCCTTGCCGAGATACGGCGCCGGCCTGTGCGCTCACTGTGGGACTCCTTGACGTTGGGTATTGATAAGAACAGGACTACGGTAGTGCACCGACAATGGGCGGTCAACGACCCTCCCGGCGCGTCTAACCTTGAGGTTAGAGATGGAGATTAACGATGAGAGTCAGATCCTCTCATCGGACAGCGCCGACACTGCCACCGTCAGCATCTCGCGATGCAGCTCAGCGAATAAATCACCCAGCTCAATCGCCCGCGCACGTGCCCGCTCGCGGTCAGCGCCACGGCCTCGTCCCCTCTGGGAGGACACCGTCTGGTCGATGATATCTGCGCTGCGCTCCGCACCCTGACGAACGGCGCGCAAGACACGCACGTCAACGCCCGCACACTCCAGGCGCGCGATCGCAGTGACAGCATGAACACACCGGGCCGGGAAATACCCCGCCAAGTCCGGGGTGATCAGGCCGAGGCGAGAATAGCGTTCAAGCGTGTCCATGTCGACGCCCGTCAGGTCAGCCAGATCGCTGGCCGGAATCGCGCGGCGCCCGCCCAAAGACACGGTCTGCCCCTCGGAGGATACGACCTGAGCGACGCGACGACGTGTGGGCGTGTGGCCAGCGTCGAGGGCATCGAGCTGCGAGCGGATCACGCTCAGAGGAGTGAACGAATCACGCTGCTCAGCCAGGACGTAGCGAAGACGCTCCACGTCTGCGGCGGAGTACTTACGGTAGCCCGCCCCCGTGCGCGCGGGGTTCACGAGTCCCTCGCTCTCTAGATAGCGAACTTTCGACAGTGAGATCGCGGGGAATTCTTCCGCCAACTCCTCAACGACACGCCCGATCGACAGCTCAGGGGAATGATCGGCGTCGTGAGGCCACGACGACACGCCCGCAGCGGGGCGCGCGTCGCGGATACGAGCAGCCGATCCTGTCACGTCAGGCCTGCTTGGTCGACGGCTGATAGGTTAGGCGATACTTGCCGATCTGAACCTCGTCGCCCGCACGCAGCTCGACGGAGTCAACGCGCTCACGATTGACGTAGGTGCCGTTGAGTGACCCCGAATCGCGCACGATGTGGCGTCCGTTCGAGGCGATGAACTGGCAGTGCTTACGCGACACGGTCACATCATCGAGGAAGATATCGGCTCGGGGCGAACGACCGGCGTTCGTCACATCGGGGTCGAGGAGGAAACGGGCACCCGTGTTGGGACCACGCTGAACGATCAGCAGGGCCGATCCGGCGGGCAGCGCCTCAACAGCCTCGCGATCACGGGCAGAGAGAGCAACCGGGGCCTCCTCGACGTCATCCGTGAGGGGCATCAGGCCGAAAACGGACGTTGCTGTAGGGTCAAAAGGCTGGTTGTCGGACATGGTGCGCTCCAAAGGTCTCATAACGGGACTGTCATATAAGTGTAAACGTTCACCATCCCGCAAGCACGGGCACGGTGACCTCCACATTCATTATAGGCCGGGGGGCGTTTATTCATAGGTTGCGTACTGGGCTGGACGCGGCGTGGCGAGGGAGTGAATCGTCACCGAATCGGTCGGGGTGATTGTCACCACGGCCCCCTTTGCGCGCATCTGTGAGGCGGAACCCGCCTGAATTTCCAGCGCGGTGGCAATCGTCTGAGAGTCACCAATGACCGTCCACGTGTATGGCGCCGCGATCGGGGTGCCATCGACGATGATTCCACCCGCCTGACCGGTGAAAGCCGAGCGCATCGTGAGGCGCACACCATTCAGATCGATGGCCTCGGCACCGGCATTACGCAACTCCCCCAGCGTCATGACAAACTGGGTGGGGCTGAGGGAAGCGCCGGGATCCGCGACTGAGATAGTCACCCCCGGTCCCTGGACAGCAACCGTGCCCGCAGCGATCTGAGCCTGCAACGCTGCTTTCGCGGACGCCTGCTCGCGCGCGTCCGCCTCACTAGCGGCGCTTTGGAGATCATCGAGTTCGCCGGCGAGTTCAGCGCGCCTACCCTGCAGGTTCTGCTCCTGGGTACCCAGCTCGTCCAGGAGGGTGACGAGGTCCTGCTCGGAGAGTCCCTCAAGGGGGTCAGAATGCTGGGCGCGTACCTGTGTCGCCAGGGCAAAACCGAGGATCATAAAGATGATGAGTATGACGATGTGCAGGCCACGCGGCAGAGCAAAGAAGGCTTCTCGTGCGCGCGCCCAGAGCCCGGGTCCTGTGTGAGACTCGCGGTAAGCGGGGCGCTTGCCGGTGGCGGCATCCGTTTCGAACGAGGCCTCGGCGAGGCTCTCTGGCGCGGCATCATCGACTACGGGGATCGCACGGGGCGTCTGGTCACTCATATCAGGCCTTCAGCAAGAGTCGGCGGATGGATGCGGTATTGGAGAAGATACGGATGCCCAGGACCACAACGACGGCGGTTGTCATGGCTGATCCCACGCCCAACTGAGAGCCGAGGAACACCAGGAGGCAGGCAACAACAACGTTCCAGAAGAAGGACGTGACGAACACACGGTCCGCGAACCTTCCTTCGAGCCACGCGCGCCCCGCGCCGAACAGTGCGTCCAAGCCTGCGACAACGGCAACGGGTAGGAAGGGCGCGAGCCAGGCGGGAACGGTGGGGTCAAGCAGGATGCCCAGGACGATTCCGATGATCAATCCGATGACGGCAATCACGATGTGGCTCCTTCGGTCGAAGCTGTGAGAAGTGTGGCGTATTGGGGGGTGGTCGGGGCGAGCGCGTCCATCGAGAGGGAAGGCGCAACCTTTGTGGAGACGGTCATGCCGGTCACCGATTGGGCTGCGGACAGATAGTCGCCCGTGTTGCCGCGTACGAGGGCGACGGACAGCGCGTTTGAGTCTCCGATGGCGCTGACGATGTAGGGAGAGGACACGGGCGTGATGTTCACCAGGATAACGGAACCCGCCGTACGTACGAAGGTGGTCGGTCCGATCCGCTGCCCGTTGATCGACACCGCTTCAGCGCCAGCGCCCCACATGGCGTTGACGACCATGGCCAGGTCCTGGTCGCGCACAGCACCGCTCCCCTTGCCGGGCGTGGCTCGGTCCGTCAGGGTCACGGTGATACCGGGACCGCTCACGGCGCTCGCCCCAGTCGCCAGAGCCAGAGCATGGTCGGTCTGTGTGGTCGGCCCGGAGCGAGAGTATCCGTCGATCGCACGCCCGAGGGACTGCACCTCGTCGTCCAGGGTCGCGACCTGAGCGGAGCGCTGCGCCGCCTGATGCTTGAGGTCAGCCTTGACGTCCCCGACGGGGGTACGCAGGGAGACGGTGGCCACGACGGATCCGAAGCCGAGGGCAACAGCAACGATGAACACGCCCAGCCGCCCGACGAATCGGTTTGGCGTGGGTCCGTGCTCAGCTCTGTAGTGCTCGTAGCCCGCGTCGAGGGGGTTGGTCAGCATCGATGTTAGGAGTGACATCGATGCAGCGGGGTCCAGTCCCGAGGCCCTGGTAGCCTCGTTCTCCTCCCTTGCTTCCTCGTGGCGTTCCTCGTGCAGCGTCACTGATCGTGCTCCCAGCGGTGCTGGACACGCTCGCGGCGCTCGAAGTCGTCGAGATGCTCGACGACGATGCGGCGCAGCTGTGCTGGGGCGTCCTCGTGGGCGTCAAGCCAGGAGCGCAGCAGTGTCACACTTGCTTCGACGCTGCCCTCACGCGTTACGTCGACGCTGAGGTCGAGCACGCCGCTCACGTAGCGCAGCGCCATGCCGATCGTGTGCCTCTCCCAGTATTCGCGCATGCGCGCCACGGCCTCGGCCACGCCGGAGGACCCCTCCCAGGAGGACGCCTGGAGGCCCGCGAGGGTCGCGCTCAAGTAGTCATTAGATAGGGTATCTGACATCACCGACGCCCAGGCGCGGGAGCGGGTTGTCTCCTCGGGCAGGGAGGCGATAGCCTCGACAGCCATACGGGCAGCCTCTCCGGAACCATCGGCATCGCGCCAGGCGAGGATCGTCTGCTCGTCAACGAGGCCTCGGGCAGCCAGCGCTCGGCGCGCACGCCAGGCAATATCGGGGTTGTCGACAGCAGCGAAGCCGCGCACCATGGCCTCGTACTCGTCTCCGCCTCGGGCGGCGAACTCAGCGATGAACGCGCGCGTGTAGGCACGCCACGCGTCCGCGTCGCTGGCGACGGATTCCCTCGCCAAGCGAATGGTGGTGGCCAGCACTTGGTCGTGCGATTCGGCGCGGACGCTTCCGGGCAGGAAGGAGGACAGGGCCTCGGCCACAAAGAGCAGCAGACGGTCGCGGATCGCAGGTTCGGTCTCGGTGGGCACAGCACCCAGGACGGCAGCGATGAAGCGGCGCGGATCAAGCAGGCCGTCGCGGACCGCGTTCCACAGGGACGCCCAGATGACCGCTCGGGTGATGGGTGCGTTGATCGTGCCGACGTAGGCCAGAGCGACGTCGGTGGAGCGCTCATCCAGACGAGAGATCGCGTAAGTGAGGTCGTCGTCGTTGATGACGACGAGGTCAACGAAGGCAGCACCACCCGGAATGGCGAGCACTCCCTCGGGGTCGATGGGTGTGTTCTCAGCGTCGATACGGACGTCGAAAACATGGGTGCGCTCGAGGGTACCGTCGGCAGCACGCCAGGTCGAGACGGTCACACGGTGGGGACGCAGGACACCGCCGCATGCCTCGCCACCCTGATGGAGAGTGAAGTTCGTGATTGCGCCGACGGGGTCGGTTTCCCACGAGGCAGACAGCGTCGAAGGGCCGGGAGTATCCAGCCAGGCGCTCTTCCACGAACCCAACTCCTGGTGGGACGCCTCCTCGAGTGCCTCGAGCAGGTCACCCAGGCTGGTCGCACCGAAGCGATGCTTGTCGAAGTAGCGTCGGGCACCCTCGTAGAACGCATCCTCTCCAACCCACGCGACCAGCTGCTTGAGGACGGCGGCCCCCTTGGCGTAGGTGATGCCATCGAAGTTGGTCTTAGCGGCGGCCACGTCCGGGATGTCGGCGGCGATCGGGTGTGTCGTAGGCATCTGGTCCTGCGTGTAGGCCCAGATCTTTCGGTTCATCGCGAAGTTCGCCCACTCCCCCGTGTACTGGGTTGCTGTCGCGATTGCGCTGGCCCCCTGGTTCTCTGCGAAAGACTCCTTGAGCCACAGGTCGTCCCACCATGCTGGGGTCGCCAGGTCACCGAACCACATGTGGCACATCTCGTGCAGGGTCGTGTTCGCGCGGCGCTGGCGTTCGGAGAAGGTCGGCGTGGAGCGGGAGATGTAGGACTCGTTGAAGGTAATGCAGCCGGGGTTCTCCATGGCACCCAAGTTGTATTCGGGCACGTAGATCTGGTCGTAGGAACCCCAGGGGAAGGTAATGCCGTAGCGCTCGTGGAAGAAGTCCAGGCCCGCGCATGTCACCTCGAAGACGTCCTCGGAGTCGAGGTAGCGCGCGAGCGTGCGTCGGCAGGCCAGGCGCAGGGGCAGCTCGACGTGCCCGCCATCGGCACCGCCACCGCTCCACGTGGGACCCTCGATGACCGCCCAGGGACCCGCGACAACCGCGGTGATGTAGCTGGAGAGCGGGGGTGTCGTGGAAAAATCGCGGCGCGTCACTCCGTCAGCGGTGGTCTCAACGCCGACCTCGACGCCGTTGGAGAAGACGACCCAATCCTGGGGCGCGATGACGTGGAAGGTCCACGCAGGCTTGACGTCTGGCTGGTCGACGCACGGCCACGCGCGGTGAGCGTCGTTGGGTTCAAACTGCGTATAGAGGTAAACCTCTCCGTCTTCGGGGTCCGCGTAACGGTGCAGGCCTTCACCGCTGCGCGAGTAGCGCGCGAGCGCTCGCACCTCGAGGGTGGCGGTCTCCCCCACTGGCAGGCCGGACACCCAGACACGGTCTTCTTCGTCGTCGAAGGGGTGATCCGCTCCGTTGAGCAGAACGGCTTCGACCTGTCCCGCGATGTCAATGAATGTGCGTTCCTCGCGCGCGACCAGCGTCAGAATGGAGGTGACGGGGTAGGTCTCTCGCGAGGTGTTCATGGCACCCGAAACGTCAACGGTGACGTCGATGGCGGACACCTCGAGGGTGGCAGCGCGGTGTGCTGCTTCGTTGCGTGTCAAGATCTGCATGACTCCTATCCTACTGTGTCACCGAACATGCGCGTGCTACACGGGGGCGCGTAGACGAACTAGAGTAGAGACATGACCTCAGTGATTGATATCCGTCCGTCCATCGATCCGATCCCGCTCGTGCGTGCCCTGGCAGGCCTCGAGGTCCAGGGGTTCTACGGCGCGGACGGTGCCCCCACGCCGCTCGACACCGCCGACCTGGCGATCTCGGGCGTAACCGTTTCCTCCGATGACTGCGAATCCGGCTGGATGTTCGTGGCGATCCCCGGCCTGACCCAGCACGGCATCCGCTTCGCCCACGCGGCCATCGAAGCCGGTGCCACCGTGATTCTCACGGATGAGGCCGGCCGCGAGCAGGCCAGTGAACGAGGCTTGGGCGTGCCGGTCGTTCAGGTGGCTGATCCGCGAGGCATCGTCCCCGCCCTGTGTGACAACGTCTACTCGGCCCCGGCCTCGCGCCTGACGACCATGGCCGTGACGGGCACGAATGGCAAGACGACGACCTCGTACCTGATGCGCGCGGCCATCGCCTCGCGTTTCCCCGAGGCTTCCCTGTGCGGCACTGTCGAAACCCACGTCGGGCCAATCTCGTTCGAGGCCGTGCGCACGACCGCCGAGGCTCCCGTCATCGCCCGCTTCCTGGCCGCGACCGAGCAGTACGGCTGCGGTGCCGGTGTTATCGAGCTGTCGGCGCACGCCCTGTCCCTGCACCGCGTCGACGGCATCGTCTTCGACGTCGCCGCCTTCACGAACCTGCAGCACGACCACCTGGACTACTACGGCGACATGGAGCACTACTTCGCTGCCAAGGCCCTGCTGTTTACCCCCGAGCACTCCCGCGCCGGCGTCGTGTGCGTCGACGACGAATGGGGTCGTCGCCTGGCGAAGCAGGCGACCGTACCGGTGACAACCGTGTCAGCCCTGACGAGCGAAAGCGCCGACTGGCAGGTCCGTGACATCGCGCCAGACCAGTCCATCGGGCGCACGGTCTTCACGCTCGTCGACCCCACCGGCACCGGCCACCGCGTTGCAATGCCCATCCTGGGTGAGGTCAACGTCCAGAACACCGCGGTCGCCATCGTGTCCGCGGTGACCCTGGGCATCGACCTGGCCGACGTCATCACGTCCGTCGAAAATGCACCCCAGATCCCCGGACGCATGGAGAAGGTCAACCCGACCCCCGGTGCCCAGCCCCTCGTGATCGTCGACTACGCGCACACCCCCGAGGCTCTCGAGTGGACGCTGCGCTCAACGCGCGAGCTGACCCCCGGCAAAGTCGTCATCGTCTTTGGCACCGACGGCGACCGCGACGCGACCAAGCGTGAGCATTTGGCGCAGATCGCGGCACGCGAGGCCGACATCCTGTGGGTCACGGACGAGAACCCGCGCACCGAGGATCCTCAGTCTATCCGTGACTATCTGCTGCGTGGCATCGCCTCCGTGCGCCCCGGCATGGAGGACGTCACCGAGGTTACGACGTGCCGACGCGACGCCGTGCGCCGCGCCATCCTGGCGGCCAAGCCCGGCGACACCGTCATCATTACGGGCAAGGGCGCTGAGTGGTACCAGGAAATCCAAGGAATCCACCACCGCTACAACGACGTGCCCGCCGCCGCCGAGGTCCTCGCCTGCGACGTCCGCTCCCACGAGTAGCGGTAATAAACCTGTGAACTGGCGCGCCACGGGGGTCCCCATTCGACCCGCGCGGCGCGCCACGCCGTAGACTGGGCGGGTGAACGACTTCGATACGCAGCACGGCGCGACCCACATTCCCGGGGACGACACAGCCGACGCCTACACCGCGGACCAGGCCCCGGCCTCGTCTGAGATGATCGACCTGACCGACGATGACGCTGCGGCCCGCGCCCGCGTCATGCGCGCCAACCTCGACCAGTTCGACCTGGATGACGAGGACTTGGCGCTGCTGTCCGGCGAGGTTGAGTTCGACGATTCCGGCGATGTCGCGGCGGGCCTGCCGGTCCTCGCCGTCGTCGGTCGACCCAACGTCGGCAAGTCCACGCTGGTGAACCGCATCCTGGGGCGCCGCGAGGCCGTTGTCCAGGACACGCCCGGCGTAACGCGCGATCGTGTCTCCTACCCCGCTGAGTGGGCCGGGCGTGACTTCACGCTGGTGGACACGGGTGGCTGGGAAATCGACGTGAAGGGCCTGGATCGCTCGGTCGCCGAGCAGGCCGAGATCGCCGTGGACCTGGCCGACGCGGTCGTACTGGTCCTCGACGCGACGGTCGGTGTGACGGCGTCGGATGAGCGTATCGTCGAGATGCTGCGCTCGAAGAAGAAGCCGATCATCCTGGCCGCCAACAAGGTCGATTCTCCCCTGCAGGAGGCTGACGCTGCCTACCTGTGGAGCCTCGGCCTGGGTGAACCCCACGCAATCTCCGCGCTGCACGGGCGTGGCACTGGTGACCTCCTCGACGTCGTCATGGATGTTCTGCCGGCAGAATCCGCCGTGGCCTCGGCGCTGCCCTCCGGTGGCCCGCGCCGCGTCGCCCTGGTTGGCCGTCCCAACGTCGGTAAGTCCTCACTGCTCAATTCGCTGGCTGGCGGCGAGCGCGTCGTCGTCAACGAGCTTGCGGGTACAACCCGCGACCCCGTCGACGAACTCATCGAGCTGGACGGACGTTCCTGGTGGTTCGTCGACACCGCCGGCATCCGCCGTAAGATGCACCGTACGACCGGCGCGGACTACTACGCGTCCATCCGCACGCAGGCCGCTATCGAGAAGGCTGAGGTCGCCCTGGTTCTCATTGACGGGTCCGCTCCCCTGACCGAGCAGGACGTACGCGTCGTCCAACAGGTCATCGACGCAGGCCGAGCGCTCGTCATCGTCACCAACAAGTGGGACCTGGTGGATGAGGATCGCCAGAAGGAGATCAAGAACGAGCTGGAGCGAGAGCTGGTGCAGGTCCAGTGGGCACCGCGTATCAACCTGGCGGCCAAGACCGGCTGGCACACCAACCGCATCGTGCGCGCGCTCGACGCCGCCCTCGAGGGCTGGGAAACCCGCATCCCGACGGGCCAGCTCAACGCGTTCCTCGGCCAGCTCGTGGCCGCGCATCCGCACCCGCTGCGCGGAGGCAAGCAGCCCCGAATCCTCTTTGGCACGCAGGCGTCGAGCAAGCCCCCGCGCTTTGTCCTGTTTACGACCGGGTTCCTGGATCCGGGCTACCGCCGCTTCATCGAGCGCCGCCTGCGCGAAACCTTCGGCTTCACGGGCACGCCCATTCAGATCTCGGTGCGTGTGCGCGAGAAGCGCCGCCGCTAGGGACACCTCCTGTGCATAGCTGACGCGCGCATCGCCCTATCCACAGGGGTGGTGCGCGCGTCGGCGTTATCCACAGGGGGCACAGTGGCGTTTGCCCGAACGCGAGGGGAACGCGCAGGATGGGGCTATGAACGCCTCTGTTGAATGCCCGGTTTCCGTTCTCCTTCCCGATGGCCTGACGCTGTGCGAGGACGGCCTCGTGCGTCCCACCTGGGCGTCCCACGACCGCCTCCTGCGTGACTACTACGACGACGAGTGGGGGGTGCCGGTCCACGACGAGGCCGGCGTGTTTGAACGTCTCGCCCTCGAAGGATTTCAGGCGGGCCTCTCGTGGCGCACTGTCCTCGCCAAACGTGAGGCATTCCGGGAGGCTTTCGGGGGCTTCAGCCCCGACGCCGTCGCCGCTTTCACTGACGAGGACATCGACCGCCTCGCATCCAACCCCGCCATTATCCGCAACCGCCGCAAGATCGAGGCTGCGATTATGAATGCGCGGGCCACGCTCGCTCTGCGTGACGTGGACGAGGCCCACTCCCCCGATGCCTCCCACCTGGGAGCGCTCGTGTGGTCGTATCGTCCCGAGGCCGACCCACGTCCGACCTGTGCGGACGAGGTTCCCGCAGCTCTACCCGAATCGCGTGCCCTGGCTGCCGATTTGAAGGCTCTCGGGTTCCGCTTCGTTGGACCCACAACGATGCTCGCTCTCATGGCCGCGATCGGCATCGTCAACACCGACATCGTGGGTACACACCGCCGACCGGTCTGACCCACATGTTCGCGCACTGTCGTTATCTGGCATGATGGAACCATGGCACTTTCCAAGAAGCTCCTCAGTCAGGACGAGGTCGTCGTCCGCCACATGCACACCCATATCAAGGTCATCCTGCCTCAGATCATCGGTGAGATTCTCCTGGTGCTCGCAGCCACCGTCGGTTCGTTCTACGTCCCGGAAGACTCGCGCTCCTGGGCGCTGCCGACCATTTGGATCGTGGTTCTGATTCTGACGGTGCCCTTCCTGTTGATCCCGTGGGTCAAGTGGATCAGTTCCACCTACACGGTGACCACCAAGCGCATTATCACCCGCAAGGGCGTCTTTACTCGCACGGGTCATGACCTTCCGCTCACGCGTATTTCCGACGTTCAGTTGGAAAAGAATGTCGACGACCGCCTGTTCGGCTGCGGCACGCTCGCCCTGCAGACCTCGGCGGACGATCCGCTGCTGCTGCGTGACGTCCCCAAGGTTGAGATGGTCCAGGTTGAAATCTCGAACCTGATCTTCCACGATATTCAGGGAGCCATCGACGCGGATCCAACGAACTGATCACACCACGCCAAACCGCGTCCCCACATGCGAATAGACTGGTCTCATGTTCGATGTTCATGGTTTCGAAATGACGGTCTTTAAGCTCCTGATCGGTATCATCCTGATCGTCCTCCACCTGCGCCTCACGGGCAAGCAGCAGACGACCCAGCTGACACCGATCGACTTTATCGGGAACTTTATCCTCGGTGGCGTTATCGGCGGCGTCATCTACAACCACGCAATCTCGTTCGCGGAGTACATCAGCTTCCTGCTCGTCACCTTTGGAATCATCTCCGGTCTGAACTACCTGACGTCGAAGTTCATGTCGACCCGCTCGCTCGTGATGGGAAAGGCGTACAGGATCATCGAGGGCGGGCGTTTTACTCAGGACGCGCTCGACAGCTCGGATCACAAGCTCGACCCAGTCGAGTTTCTCGCAGAGCTACGCGGCATGGGCATCTTTTCACTGAGCGACATCAGCCTCGCACAACGCGAAGCCAACGGTTCGCTGACCGTTCGGCGCATGGATGAAGGCGACGTGAACTACCTCCTGGTGTCGAACGGTCAGATTGTCAGTGACAACATGGAGTTGGCTGGTCGTAGCGACAAGTGGTTGCGCGATGAGCTCGAGCAGGCGGGTGCGGGTGCCCTCGAGAATCTGTTCCTGGTTGAGCTTGATGCTCATCGTCATCTCACCATCGTCGATCAATCGGGGCTGACGACTTCGTCGGCCATCTCCGATGCCGCTGTCGATGAAGTGACAACCGTGACCGAATTTGATGATCCTGGCACACAGACTGCCACGCTTGAGAATTTCATTCCCGCCGATGCGCAGCCGGACGAGGCGTCTTCGCAGACGAATAACTGACCGTCGCAATAGTGTGTCGGTGTTTCCCCGGCCTCATCGCCATTGACGAGGCCGGGGGTGCCCGGGTGGGTGTGTACCCGTTTGTGGCGGTATCGGAAGGGGCCGAACCGCCGAGGTAGGTCGAAATTATCCCCGTCGACAACTTCGACCTAGGGCACAGTTTAGCTCATGCACGCATATAAAATGATGCGCTTCACATCGCAACATAGCCGCGTTCACCTGCGTAATTCTGCGGATAATTGCTCACAAACTGCCATTTACCGAGGATGATACCCAGTTGATAGGCACATCACGTTTCGATAACAAAGATTGTCCGACAAATTAAAATCGGGACAGAGGTCCCCCACGGTGCGCGAGCAGCGGGATTTGAGAACGCGGGATTAGCCCCAGGTACTGTGGTCGGCGGGTGACGGAGTTCGTTGCTGCGGAGTTGGGAAACCGCGCACGCTACGCTCGGATTATCCAGATCATCCAACAGCACCTCATCTGGCCATGCTTTATCCGCACGTTAACCCGCTATTCCGAGCCTGGGCAGCCACGCCCACATACGGAACAGACGGCCCACGTGCGGAAGAGCCGGTTCACGTTCGAGCGAGGCACGGTACCTGGCCGCGAACACCCCCCGCCCACGTACGAAACAGGGGGTTCACATGCGGAACGCGTTGGAGTCCACGTCGTTGTCGCACGTGGATGAGCAACAAAAATCGCGAGAACACTCAGTGTTCTCGCGATTTCATCGTCGGGCTGGCGGGATTTGAACCCACGACCCCTTGACCCCCAGTCAAGTGCGCTACCAAGCTGCGCCACAGCCCGTATTTAGTTCGTCGCCTCAGCGACCTGTAGAACTATAGCGCACCTTTCGAATCGAGCGCAAACCGAGCAAAGTGGTCCGCGACACAGGATCGTGATGGTTCCGTGTTCTCATCCTGCACACGGCACGTACGAACCAGTATCGTCCGTCGGAATACAGTGAGTACCCATAGGCATGGGTCTACACTGTCGCTGGATCCCATTTGCCGTTGTTCCCCATTGGAAGGAACCGCCTCCATGACGTCCCGTCGCTTTCTCTCACTCGCCGCAGCATGCGCCATCGGCACGATGGCACTCGCTGTCCCTACGCTGCCCGTGCAGGCCGCGCCGACCTCCGCTAGCACCATCGTTGCTGTCGCGTCAGTCGCCCCGCAGACCGACGCCGTCTCGGTGAACCCAGCCCCGGCCTCGTCCCACAACGTTCTCGCGCCCACGAGGCGCTTCCGCTACCACGGAGGCAGAGGAAGCAGCGACCCGGTCTTCGGGACGATTTCGGTGATTATCTTTATCGGCGTGTGCGTCTGGAACGTATACAACCGTCGCAAGCGTACCCGGATCGCGCAGGAGCGGCTGCGACAGAACCCTCCCGCCTACGGAGGTCCCGCTGGGCCTCAGTATGGCGCGGTCGCCCCCACCTACAACGGCGGGGTTCCTTCCAGACCACAAGCGATGCCCTACCAGCCGAACGGCGGTGGCACACCGATGATGCCAAACACCGGCTACGGGTATGGGGGCGCTCCCGGCCAGCAGGGCTACTATCCGCCCCAGCAGGGCGGACAGGGCTACGGCCAGTACCCGCCCACCTACCGCTAGAGTGCGCCCCTCACCCGGCCCGCCCACAACCGATGCAAACACGATGAGGGCATGCCGAACGACACCGGCATAAACGACCCTCAGTCCGCAAACAACAATGTCGAGGGGTCCGAGCGATACGCTCGGACCCCTCACTGACGTTATGCGCTCAGGCTTCGCGAGCGGCCAGATCCTCATCCACGTAGGCCAGAATGGCCTCACACACGCCGGCGATGTCCAGGCCGGTCGAGTCGACTGTTTCGACGCCGGGCGCGGCGGTCATGAACTCGGAGACGGCGGAGTCGGCCTTGTCGCGGCCCTCAACCTGGGCGCGCACAATCTCCATGTGCTCCTCCGTCGCGTCACCGTAGAGCTCCAGGGTGCGCCGACGCAGACGCGCCTCCTGGTCAGCCAGCAGCAGGATGCGCACGTCTGCATCCGGACACACGACGGTCGTGATGTCGCGACCCTCGGCGATCATGCCAGAGCCTTGCTGACGTGCCTCCATCATGCGACGACGCTGCTCTGAGGCCATCCATGCACGTACCTTCAGGTTCGTGGAGATGTGCTTAATCGCCAGGGCGATGCGAGGTTCGCGGATTGCGGCGGTCACCTCGGTCTCCCCCACCCACACGTGCGGGTCGGCGGGATCGGACTGCAGGCGCAGAAGCATCTCGTTGGCAGCTGCGGCGACCGCGTCCGTGTCCTCGAGGTCGATGCCGCGGTCCAGCACGTACCACGTCAGCGCGCGATACATCGCCCCCGTGTCGAGATATCCGATGCCCAGTCGCGACGCCAGTTCCTTGGACACCGTGGACTTACCCGAACCCGCAGGGCCATCGATCGCAATGGTGATGCCAACGCGCGAGATCGCGTCCTGACGCAGCGTGTCGTTCATCCGTTCATTCTCCTCATCGAGGTTGTTCTAATGGGTGATGAGCCGCCAGCCCCGCTCCTGCAGGCCTGCGGCGCAGCGGTCAGCGACCGCCGGATCAATCATGACGCGAGCGACGCCGGCCTGCGCGCCAGCAGAGTGCTCAAGGACCAGGTCTTCGATGTTAATCGAGGCCTCGCCGAGCTCGCTGAACAGACGACCGAGGGCACCCGGCTCGTCCGGGATGAGCACCTCGACCTCACGGTACCGTGAGGGGGCACCGCCGTGCTTGCCGGGGATACGTGCCACGCCCTGGTTTCCGGCCGTCATGACGCGATTGATCGCGCCAACGCTGCCGCCGCGCAGCGGCCCCAGCTCGGCCGCCGCATCCAAGTGGTGTAGCAGATCGTCCAGGTCAGCGCGTAGCTCACGCAGAATCGAGGCTACCGGCCCCGCGTTCCCCGCCAGAATCGCCGTCCACAGGCGAGGATCCGACGCCGCAATGCGCGCCGTATCGCGCAACCCTTGCCCAGCCAGACCGAGTGCCTGCGCTGGAGCATCCACGAGGCGTGCCGCCAGCATTGAGGACACGAGCTGAGGTACGTGAGACACCAGCGCCACCGCATGGTCGTGCGTCCCCGCGTTCATCTCCAGGGGCACAGCACCCACATCCGTTGCGAGAGCACGCGCGGCCAGCAGCGCGCGCGGCCACGTCGTCTCGTGCGCCACGATAACCCACGGACGTCCGTAAAACAGGTCGGCGTCAGCTGCACCAGCACCGGAGCGCTCGCGGCCAGCCATCGGGTGGGAGCCGACGTACCGGCACGCCGCGTCCTCCAGACCGCGTTCCTCAAGCGTCGCGAGCACGTCGGCGACGACCGCGTCCTTCACCGAGGCGACGTCCGTGACGATCGCACCTGGGAAACGCAGGAGAGAATCTACGATGACACGATCAGCGACGTCAGGAGGCGTAGCCACCACGACGATGCGCGGAGCCTCGTAACCGGGCGCATCCGTTCCCGCATCCGCGTAGGCCACCCCGGCCTCGTCGATAGCGTCACCAAAGGCGACTCCCGCGCCCACGTCGGACGCAAGGCGCAGCGACGTCGGCGACGCGTCCTCGAGGTAGACGCGCACTCCCCCGGCTCGCAACGCCAGGCCGAGGGATGCACCCAGGAGGCCCGAACCAATGATAAGAACCGGGCCAACCGTGGAGACGACGCGCGTGGGTGCGCTCACAGGCCGACGGCCCCGTACAGCGCGGTCAAGGCATTGCCTTTGACGCGACGAGTCGTGCCCTGCTTGAGGTGATCGAGGGAGATTGGGCCGAAGCCGGTGCGCACGAGTTCGCGCACGGGGTAGCCGACGGCCTCCATCATGCGGCGCACCAGGCGGTTGCGGCCCTCGTGCACGACGATCTCAACGGTCGTGATGTCGCCGTAGGTGTCAACGATGCGGAAGGCGTCAACCTTGATGGGGCCGTCCTCCAGCTCGATACCGTTCATGAGCTTACGCTTGACGCCGGGCTTCACGTCGCCGTGCAGGCGCGCCACGTAGGTCTTGCGGATCTCATACTTGGGGTGGGTGAGGCGATTCGCCAGCTCGCCGTCGTTGGTGAGCAGCAGCAGACCGGACGTATCAATGTCGAGGCGACCCACGTGGTAGAGGCGCTCGGGGTAATCAGCGATCAGATCGGCAATCGAGGGGCGTCCCTCCGGGTCGCTCATCGTAGAGACGGTCCCAATCGGCTTGTTGACGGCCAGCACAATGTGCTTCGTCTCGTCGAGAATCAGGCGCTCGCCGTCGACGTGAATGACCTGCGTTGCGGGGTCAACGCGCACGCCCTGGCTGCGCACGACCGTGCCGTCGACGCTCACGCGGCCATCCGCGATCATCTGTTCGGACGCGCGCCTGGACGCGACGCCGGCCTGGGCGAGTACCTTCTGCAGGCGCACGCCCCCCTCGGTGTAGGGGTTAGCCCTCATAGTTCTTCCTCCAATTCATCCAGCGCATCGGCGCTCGGCAAGTAAGGTGCCAAGGGTACCAGCTCTGACAGGCTCGTCATCCCCATTTTCTCAAGAAACTCCCCGGTCGTGCCGTATAGGCGCGCCCCGGACGGTGTCGTACCTGTCTCTTCCACGAGTCCTCGGGCAAGGAGGGTGCGCACGACGCCATCGACGTTGACGCCGCGGATACGGGCGATCCGAGCGCGCGAGATCGGCTGGCGGTAGGCAATGACTGCCAGCGTTTCGAGTGCGGCTTGCGAGAGCCGCGCGTGGGAGGAGCCGACAACGAAACGTCCGACGACGTCGGCGTAGGCGCGCGCGGAATAGATGCGCCAGCCGCCCGCCACTTCGCGCAGCTCGAAGCCGCGGACTCGGGCACCGCCTTCCCCCAGGTACTCGTGCGCCAGGGCGCGCAGCGTTGCCTCAACGTCCGCAACCTCCGTTCCCAGCGCGGCTGCCAGGTCCTCGGGAGTGACAGGCTCCGAGATGACCATCAGGATCGCCTCAATCGGGGCGCGCAGATCGTACTCACTCATCGGTATCGGTTCCTTCCGCTGCGGCTTCCTCATCCACCGACGAGGCCGTGGCACAGCCCGCGCTCACCTGACCGACGTCATCATCCACGTCGATGTCGACCTCCGCATCGGTCCCAGTCCACGTGATCGTGAGGGTTCCCAGGGCCTCGTCCTGGGCGAACTCGACAACACCACGCCGGTAGAGTTCCAGCAATGCCAGGAAGCGGGAGACGACGACGGCGCGCGTCGCAGCGTCGGCAACGAGGTCGCGAAACGTCATCTGTCCCTCCGCCGCGAGGGCGGTCGCCACGACGCGTGCCTGTTCACGCACGGGTACAACCGGGTCATGCAGGTGCCCAACCTGGACGGTGGGTACCGAGGCGGTAAGTGCGTCGGCAGCTAGGCGTGCGAGGTCCTGCGGGCTCGTGATCCACGCGAGTTCGGGCAGCAGGGTCGCAAAATGCGGCTCCAGGGGGACGTCGCGCGCCACATAGGTCTCGAAGTGCCTCATGCGCTCGCCGATGTCCTTCGAGGCTTCTTTGAAGGCACGGTACTGCAGGAGCCGGGAAAACAGCAGATCTCGGGCCTCCAGGTCGGCATCGCTCGCCTGCTCGTCTTCCTCAAAACGAGGCAGCAGGTGCGCGGCCTTCATGTCGAGGAGAGTCGCGGCGACCACCAGGAACTCCGTCGTACGAGACAGGTCAGGAGACGCCTTCATGAAGGCGATGAATTCGTCCGTCACCTGGGCGAGCGCCACCTCGGTGATGTCGAGCTTCTTACGCGCAATGAGCGACAGGAGCAGGTCGAAAGGACCCTCGAAGACGGGGAGGGAAACGGCGAAAAGCTCGAACTCCCCCTGAACCTCGATCGTGTCAGGCGGCGTCGCCACGGGCGATGATTTCACGCGCTAGTCGGCGGTACGCGTGCGCTCCCGCGTGGTTGGGCGCGTAGGAGATGATGGGTTCCGTCGCGACGGACGCGTCCGGGAACTTGATCGTTCGCCCGATGCGTGTGTCGAAGATGAGATCGCCAAAGGCTTCCTGCAGGCGCTCGAGAACCTCACGCGAGTGCAACGTGCGCAGGTCGACCATCGTCGCGACAATACCGTCGATCTTTAGACGCGGGTTGATGCGATCACGCACCGTCTCGATGGTCTCGACCAGCAGGGCCACGCCGCGCAGCGCGAAGAACTCGGCCTCCACAGGCACGATGACGCCGTGCGCGGCAGTCAGCGCGTTCACGGCAAGCAGGCCCAGCGAGGGCTGGCAGTCAATGAGGATAACGTCGTACTCCGCCTCCACGTGGCGCAGCACGCGGGCCAGGGCACTCTCACGCGCGACCTCGTTCACGAGCTGCACCTCGGCGGCGGACAAATCGATATTCGCCGGGAGGATATCCAGGTTTTCCGTGGCCGTCTGGCAGATTGTCGCGTGAACGTCGGCCCTCGGGTTCATGAGCAGCGTGTAGATGGTCTGGTCCATGTCGAGGGTATTAATCCCCAGGCCCACGGATGCGGCACCTTGCGGATCGAAGTCAACGATCAGCACGCGGCGACCGTACTCAGCCAGCGCGGCACCCAGGTTGATCGTGGTCGTCGTCTTACCGACGCCACCCTTTTGGTTACACATCGCGATCACGCGTGCGGGTCCGTGGCCCATCAGGGGCGCGGGCACAGGAAAATCGATCTGTCCGTCGGGCAGATCGTTCGTCAGCGTCGGATGCGAATTCTCGGTCACGTCACCATCCTAGGTCATTGGTCGGGTATCTCGTTGGTGCCACGCGCCCGGGGATGCGAGAGTGTAAAAACCTCGCGCAGAGCTGCAGCGGTCACCGCCGTATATATCTGCGTGGTTGCCACCGAGGCATGCCCCAGCAGCTCCTGCACCTCGCGCACGCTCGCGCCACCTTCGAGGAGATGGGTGGCAAATGAATGACGCATCGTGTGGGGGGAGATTTTCTCCCCCAGCTGCGCAGCCTCGGCTGCTCGCCGGATAGCGGTCCACGCGCTCTGGCGCGAGAGCGGGCCGCCCCGGGAGTTGAGGAAGAACGCGGTGGCCCCCCGGCCTCGCGCAGCCAGGGCGGGACGAGCACGTACCCGGTAAGCTTCCACGGCCTCGACCGCGAAAGAACCAACGGGCACGATCCGTTCCTTGCGGCCTTTGCCGAACAAGCGGACGACGGGCACATCCCCGTCGAGGTCGAGGTCGTCCGCGCTCAGGCTCACGGCTTCTGACACACGCGCGCCCGTCGCATAGAGCAGCTCCAGCAGCGCACAGTCGCGCAGGCCGATGGGTGAGTCGTCCGCGTGGGCAACGTCAAGGAGGCGGCCAACCTCGTCAACCGTCAAGGCCTTAGGCAGGTGACGCCCTTGGCGCGGCGCACGCAACTGGGCTGCTGGATCGACCCCTACGAGGCCTTCCGTAAGCGCATATTTGTGCAGGCCTCGGATCGCTGCCGAGGCACGGGCGACCGACGAGGCCGCTGCGGGACTTCCGGTCACCTCCCCAGACGCGAGCCTCATCGTGTAATCCTCGATGTCACGCGCATTCACGTCAGCGAGACTGACCACGCCGCGTTCACCCAGGTCGCGGGCATAACGCAACGCATCGCGGCGGTAGTTGGAAACAGTGTGAGCAGACGCGCCTTTCTCGACGCGAAGATAGTCCACCCACTCGTTCACGGCTGCTTCGAGGGAGGTCATAGCGACAGAGTAAGCGAGATTCCAACAAATGTGCGCAATCCCTATGCGCGTTCGCACATTTTCGCTAATATGTGACCCGGTAACCATTTCCTTTCCCCGATGTTGGGGCCTATATACGGCTGGAGGCCGACGTGACACTTCAATGGGACAATATTGACGATGCAGCTGTGAAGACCGCAAAGCTCCTCGCGGCAGACGCCGTTGAGCAAGCCGGATCCGGACACCCCGGTTCCGCCATCTCGCTCGCACCCGCCGCGTACCTCCTCTACAACAAGGTCATGAACGTCGATCCGGCCGATCCTCAATGGATCGGCCGTGACCGTTTCATCCTCTCCGCTGGCCACTCGTCACTGACCCAGTACGTCCAGCTCTACCTGACAGGCTTCGGCCTCGAGCTCGACGACATCAAGAAGCTGCGCACCGCCGGATCCCTGACACCGGGCCACCCCGAATACGGCCACACCAAGGGCGTTGAGATCACGACCGGTCCGCTCGGCACGGGCATCGCCTCCGCCGTCGGCTTCGCCATGAATGCCCGCCGCGTCCATGGCCTGCTTGACCCCGAGACCCCGCTCGGCGAGTCCGTCTTCGACCACAACGTCTACGTCATCGCCGGCGACGGTTGCTTCGAAGAGGGCGTCTCCGCCGAGGCCTCCTCGCTCGCGGGCACCCAGGAACTCGGCAACCTCACCGTCATCTGGGACGACAACCACATCTCTATCGAAGACAACACCTCCATTGCTTTCAACGAGGACGTCCTGGCCCGCTACGAGGCTTACGGCTGGCACGTCCAGCGCGTCGACTGGCTCGGCGAGGACGGCTCCTACGAGGAGAACACCGCCGCTCTGAATGAGGCTCTTGAGGCCGCCAAGGCCGAGACCACGAAGCCCTCGCTCATCGCACTGCGCACCATCATTGGCTGGCCCACCCCCGGTAAGCAGAACACCGGCGGCATTCACGGTTCGAAGCTCGGCGGCGAAGCCCTGTCGGGCCTCAAGGCCGCCCTGGGTGCGGACCCCGAGAAGATGTTCGACGTCGACGCTGCCCTCGTGGACGAGGTCCGCGCCCGCGCCACCGCCCGCGCCGCACAGTACCGCAAGGACTGGGACGCTCGCTTCGATGCCTGGAAGGCAGCCAACCCCGAGGGTGCCGCACTGCTTGATCGTCTCTCCGCCGGCCGCCTGCCCGAAGGCTGGGAAGCCTCGCTGCCCACCTTCGAAGAAGGCAAGGCGCTGGCGACCCGCGCCGCCTCCGGCCAGGTGCTCAACGCCATCGCTCCGGTGCTGCCCGAGCTATGGGGCGGCTCTGCCGACCTCGCCGGTTCGAACAACACCTTCATGAAGGGAGAGCCTTCCTTCCTCCCCGCGCACCGGTCCTCGTCGGCTTTCTCCGGCAACGAGTTCGGTCGCAACCTGCACTTCGGAGTGCGCGAGTTCGCGATGGGCGCAGCCCTGAACGGCATCGCCGCTGACGGCCTGACCCGCCCCTATGGCGGTACCTTCTTCGTGTTCTCCGACTTCATGCGCGGTGCCGTGCGCCTGGCCGCCCTCATGGACCTTCCGGTCACCTACGTGTGGACACACGACTCTATCGGCGTGGGCGAGGACGGCCCGACCCACCAGCCGATCGAGCACCTGGCTTCCTACCGCGCGATCCCGAACCTCGCTGTCGTGCGCCCCGCGGACGCGGCTGAGACGGCAGCCTCCTGGAAGGCGATCCTCGAGCAGTCCCACCCCGCCGCCATTATCCTGTCGCGCCAGAACCTGCCTAACCCCGCTCGTGGTGAAGGCACCGGTCTGGCCACCACCGAGGACCTGGCGCGCGGCGCCTACGTCCTGGCCGACACCGAGGGCACGCCCGACGTGATCCTCATGGCGTCGGGATCCGAGGTGTCCGTCGCTCTTGAGGCACGCGAAGCCCTGGCCGCCGAGGGTGTGGCTGCCCGCGTCGTGTCGGTCCCCTGCCTCGACTGGTTCGAGGCCCAGGATCGCGAATACCGCGACGCAGTCCTGCCCCCGTCGGTGCGCGCCCGTGTCTCCGTCGAGGCCGGCCTGGCCCTGCCCTGGTACCGCTGGATCGGCGACGCTGGTCGCGCGGTGTCCATCGAGCACTTCGGTGCCTCGGCTCCCGGCGAACTCCTCTTCAAGGAGTACGGCATCGACGCCGAGCACGTGACCGCTGCCGCGAAGGAAT
>NZ_ALCA01000121.1 GCF_000278725.1 Actinomyces sp. ICM47
ACCTGACAAACTCGATAAGCGCTGAACTGGACGCAATCGAGGGACAGCTCGTTGAGTCGGGCTACGACAGGTCCCACATCGATAGCTTCATCGATCATCTCGAGGAATCAGTGAAGCAAACCATCACGCTCCTTGCCGACGACGAGAACGCCCTACGTGAAGCAATACTCAAGCCCGAGGTATTCCGGTACTACGTTCTCGTACAATCAGCCTCAGCACGCCAGAACTACACCCCCAGCGAACTCCAATACCTCGACACACTCCTGGGCAGCGTCGCGCAGGAGTACCTGACGCTCGCACCAGCGTCACCGGATTTCAAGCACACAGCACTCGAGCGCACAATCACCGCACTGACACAGATCTCCCACCAGCAAACCACCAAAGACCCGACCCACAGCACGGGCGAAAACCACCTGGACACACTCACCGAGCGCAACAACCTCGTCGACGATGACAAAGACACGGACAGTCCAGACACAGTTACCACCCAGTACGGACACGTCCCCACAGCAGTCACCCGTATCCTCGACACCGCTGATCCCAACGCGCTTACCCGCGTCCTAGGTAGCGGCAATCTCGATGCACTTACCTCGCGTCATAAGCGCGCAAAAGCATACCAGGCAGCTGGTCGCCTCGATGAGGCCATGGACCAGTATAGAACCCTTCTCACCGACTGTGCCCGTATCCTGAGAAAAAACCACCCCAAAACACTCGCCACGCGAAACAACCTGGCATACACCTACCGGTTAGCTGGCCGCCTCGATGAGGCCATCACCGAGTACGAGATCCTTCTCATCGACTACACCCGTGCGTACAGCTACAAGCACCCAAAGACATCTGCTGCACGCAACAACCTCGCATACACATACTGCTTAGCGGGCCGCTTCAACGATGCCATCCCTCTGTATGAGCAGGTCATCAAAGATCGAACCTGTGACCTAGGTGAGGACCACCCCCGCACGCTCGCCATACGCCACAGCCTCGCAAATGTATACCGAGATGCTGGCCGCCTCGATGAGGCCATCACCCTGTACGAGCAGGTCATCACAGACAGTGTCCACGTCCTGGGTGAGGATCATCGCGACACGCTGACCATGCACGAGAACCTCGCACACACCTATGTGAAAGCGGGTCGCTTCGATGAGGCCATCACCCAGTTGAAGCAGGTCATCACAGACCGCACCCGTGTTCTGGGTGGGGACCACCCCGACACCCTGGCCTCGCGCAACAACCTCGCAGACACGTACCGGAAGGCTGGCCGCACAGGCGAGGCCATCGCCCTGTATGAGCAGGTGGCCACAGGCCGTGCCCGTGTCCTGGGGCCGAACTATCCCGATACACTCACCTCACGCCACAACCTCGCAAACATATACCGGTCTGTTGGCCGCCTCGATGAGGCCATCACCTTATACGAGAACCTTCTGCCCAACCACATCCGGGTCTTGGGTGCAGACCACCCCGACACGCTCACCTTCCGCCACAACCTCGCAGGCGCATACGTGCATGCCAGTCGTTTCGATGAGGCCATCACCCTGTACGAGCAGGTCACCAAAGACTGTGCTCGCATCCTGGGCGAAGACCACCCCAACACCCTGACCTCGCGCAACAACCTCGCAGGCGCATACGATGCGGCGGGACGCCTCACCGAGGCCATCGCCCTGTTCGAGCAGATCCTGCCCGACAGCACCCGCATCCTGGGCGAAGACCACCCCAACACCCTCAGCTCCCGCAACGACCTCGCAGGCGCATACGATGCGGCGGGACGCCTCACCGAGGCCATCGCCCTGTTCGAGCAGGTCCTGACCGACCGCATCCGCATCCTGGGCGAAGACCACCCCAACACCCTCAGCTCCCGCAACGACCTCGCAGGCGCATACGTGTCTGCTGGTCGTCTCGCCGAGGCCATCACCCTGTACGAGCAGGTCCTGACCGACCGCACCCGTATCCTGGGCGAGGACCACCCCGACACCCTGGCCTCGCGCAACGACCTCGCAGGCGCATACGTGTCTGCTGGTCGTCTCGCCGAGGCCATCACCCTGTACGAGCAGGTCCTG
>NZ_ALCA01000122.1 GCF_000278725.1 Actinomyces sp. ICM47
AAACAAACCAGGCCAGCCAGCAATCCCAACCAAAAACACTCAAAAACAAAAAACAGGCATAAAAAACAAACAAACACACTATCGAGTTCACAAACAACACCCACACACCCCAACAACCAACCACAATAGGCCAGCCACCAAAGCAGTGAACCACCACCACAAACCCACAAACAAGCTCGCGGCGACAGGTGAATAATCTACACACCCCCCACACCAAAGTCAAACCAAACCACTATGACCCCCAACACACACCCCACAAACCACCACAACACAACAAAAAACCACCCCACCACCCCCACACACCACAACAAAAAAGCGGACCCAACCACGCCACAACAACGCAATCAGGCCCGCCAAACACCCCACAAAGAAACTCAGCTCACACCCATATCAGGCTGAACCGGGATGTCCACGGTCGGCAGATCACGCACGGCGCGGCGTACGGCCTTGGAGACAGCGGGGGCGACACGCTTATCGAAGGCGCCGGGGATGATGTAGGACGGGTTGAGTTCGTCCTCGGAGATGACGGACGCGATGGCGTTTGCGGCCACGCGCAGGACCTCGGTGGTGATCTCCTTGACCTTGGCGTCGAGGAGCCCGCGGAAGAGACCGGGGAACGCCAGGACGTTGTTGATCTGGTTCGGGTAGTCACTGCGGCCGGTCGCGACGACGGCGGCGTACTTGCCGGCACCGATGGGGTCGACCTCGGGCGTGGGGTTGGCCAGCGCGAAGACGATGGCATCATCGGCCATCGTCTCGATGTCGGAGGGCTCGAGGATGTTGCCGTGAGAGACGCCGATGAAGACGTCGGCACCCTTGAGGACATCCTTGAGGGAGCCGTGGACGTGGCGGGGGTTGGTCGCCTCGGCCAGGGCCTTGCGAGAGGGGTGCATGCCTTCGGTGGCGTCACCGGACAGCGCGCCGTCGCGGCCGCAGCCGATGATGTCGCGCGCGCCCTGGGCGAGCAGGAGGCGGATGATCGCGTTGCCGGCGGCACCGACGCCGGAGACGACGATGCGCACGTCTTCGATCTTCTTGTTCACGATCTTGAGCGCGTTGATGAGCGCGGAGAGGACGACGATGGCGGTGCCGTGTTGGTCGTCGTGGAAGACGGGGATGTCGAGTTCGGCGCGCAGGCGCTCTTCGATCTCGAAGCAGCGGGGTGCCGAGATGTCCTCGAGGTTGATGCCGCCGTAAGCGGGGGCGATGGCCTTGACGATGGAGATGATCTCTTCGGTGTCCTTGGTGTCCAGGACGACGGGCCAGGCGTCGACGCCGCCGAATTCCTTGAACAGGACGGCCTTGCCTTCCATGACGGGCAGGGCGGCCTCGGGGCCGATGTCACCCAGGCCGAGCACGGCGGTGCCGTCGGAGACGACCGCGACCGTGTTGGCCTTCATGGTGAGCAGGTGGGCCTTCTGAGGCATGTCGTGGATGGCGGTACACACGCGGGCAACGCCGGGCGTGTAGGCGCGGGAGAGGTCGTCGCGGTTACGCAGCGGCACCTTGGAGTGGATTTCGACCTTGCCGCCGATGTGGCTCATGAAGGTTTGGTCGGAGACGGAGTCGGCGGAGACACCGGGCAGGGAGTTGATGGCGTCGCGTACTTCGCGGCGGTGCTCGGAATCGCGCATGTCGCAGGTGAGGTCCATGGTGATGCGCCCACGGTCGGAGTCGGCCACGTCGAGGCCTTTAATCTCCGCTCCGGTGGCGGAGACCGCGTCGACGATCGACGCGATCGAGGTGATCTTCTCATCCACCTCGATGCGGTATGAGGCGGTGTACGACGGCGAAGTGCGCATGTCTGTCCTTTCGTTGGGCGCCTGGCCAGGTGGCCCGGCTGTCCTCAGTTGTTCATCCTAGGGAAGTTTGGCATGACGCCGGTAGGGGAAGGTCACAACGTGGACATGAGAGAACGCTCATTGACGAGGCCGGGGTGCTTGCGCTGTTGTCCTCCCCCGGGTGGAAGCGTCGCCGGGATGAGACGGGGGCCGGGA
>NZ_ALCA01000123.1 GCF_000278725.1 Actinomyces sp. ICM47
TGGCTCGTGAGGCGGTGCGTTTGCGCCGGGTGTTGGCTGAGGCCTCCCCGCAGGCTTACACGCCTGATCTGGCCGGATCGTTGAATAATCTGGCGATTCGTTTGTCGGAGGTGGGTGAGCGTGGTGAGGCCTTGGTGGTGGCTCGTGAGGCGGTGGACGCGTATCAGGTGTTGGCTGAGGCTTCCCCGCAGGCTTACACGCCTGACCTGGCTGCGTCGTTGAGCAATCTGGCAAATTGTTTGTCGTCGATGGGAGATCGGGACCGGGCGTTGGTGGTGGCTCGTGAGGCGGTGCGTTTGCGCCGGGTGTTGGTTGAGGCCTCCCCGCAGGCCTACAGGCCTGACCTGGCCCGGTCGTTGAATAATCTGGCGAATCATCTGTCGGAGGTGGGTGAGCGTGGTGAGGCCTTGGTGGTGGCTCGTGAGGCGGTGGAGTTGCGCCGGGTGTTGGCTGAGGCCTCCCCGCAGGCCTACACCCCGAACCTGGCGATGTCGTTGAATAATCTGGCGAATCATCTGTCGGAGGTGGGTGAGCGTGGTGAGGCCTTGGTGGTGGCTCGTGAGGCGGTGGAGCTGTATCGCGGGCTGGCTGAGGCCTCCCCGCAGGCCTACACCCCGAACCTGGCTGCGACGTTGAATAATCTGGCGAATCGTTTGTCGGCGGTGGGTGAGCGGAATGAGGCGTTGGAGGCTGCCCGCGAGGCGGTGGAGCTGTATCGGGCGCTGGCCGAGGATTCCCCGCAGGCCTACACCCCCGACCTGGCAATATCGTTGAATAACCTAGCGAATTATTTGTCTGAGGTGGGGAAGCTGAACGAGGCGTTGGAGACCTTCGTCGAAGGCTTTGATGGCTTCTCCCCAGCTGTGCGTGCCCGCTTGCTGGTGGCCAGGGCCACCTGGCGTGACGACGGCGGAGAAGCGGGGGATGTCGTCGCGGCGGCCCGGGAAGCAGACTCCACTGATGATCCGGTGCTCCTGGGCCCGGTGCGCCGCATGATCGCCCGAGTGATCACCGATGTGGGAATATCGGACACGGGTCTTCCCCGTTGGGCCACCGTCGACGCTGAGTCGGCGACTTCCAGGATTGAGGGATGGCTCGAGTGTAGCGATCTAGCGCAGCGGGTGGCTTTCCTCGAAGCGCAGTGGAGCTCGCCGTCGGCCTCCGAGAAAGAAACGTTGGCCGCCCTCGCCGAGCTGTACGTGGAGCTTCCCCCTGTCGCCGCGCTCGCTGCCTTCGTGGAGCGCATCGCTGACAGCGGCATCCAGGCCGTCACAACCGATCTGCGGATCCATTACCGAGCTCGGCTGCTTGCGCGCGACTGGCGTGAGGCGCATGTGAGCGGTCGGGGAGTGAGCTTCCTGCGCGAGCACATGAGGGGCAACCCCGATGCGTCGCGCGACGAAGATCAGATCAACAAGGGTGACAAGCAGGAGTCGGGAGAATGGGAGAAAGACCTAGGCGACCCCGACATGAGAACCCGGGTCCTCCAGGTGTTGGCGGCAATGCTCCCGGAGGCTGAGGCAGCCAGTATGGCGAGTGTTCTGGCGCTTGCGGAACTCACGGATCCGAGAACCGCCTACGATGCGCAACGCAGCGACGAGGGCGCCGAAGACATGCTCAGAGAGTTCCTCGAAGCGCGCAATTGGCTGGCGATGACCCTAGTCCTCGGAGTGCGCCCGTCCGTGGCGGAATCCACCTACGGCAGTATTGCCCTCCTGCTCTTCGCCGCCGTCACCGACGAACCCGTAGAGAGGCTGCGCGAACTCTACGACTATGCGAACGAGGAGATGGACGCGATCCACCGCAGGCAGCTCCAGGCCCTGCTCGACAAGGCCCTCGGAACCGCCCAAAGCCCGAAATTGTTTTCTGATCTTCTCCTTTGGGTCAAGGAGTAGGTGTGTAGGGGCCAGAGAGACACGATATTTTGTAGCGAACGGTTCAACAATCATATGTATGTCGACGATTCTAAGGGGGACATCCTAATGAGAATCAATTTGTATGATGTCTTGTGTTTCTGCCGAAACGTGTACACCTTGGTATTGCGTCATGAGTGATCCATTTTTCTGGGATTCGGTGAAGTATCCGACGGGGTTGGTGGATATGGTTCACGTCGGGTGGGTGCAGCGCTTGCTTCGTTCTGCGGATTGGATGGGTTTTCCTGGTCCTGAGCCTGACCTGGTCATCGATGGGCAGACGCGTGTAGAGGCTCACGCGAGGAGGGTTTTTGACAAGTTTGTTGAGCTGGGGATCGAATACGTTGCGGAGCCGACAGATAGCGAGCCTGGGGCGCAGCGTATTCGGCCTGTCAACGAGGTGCTTAAATTTGGCAAGGCGACATGCGTGGATCTGTGTGTGGCCTTTTGTTGTGCTGCGCTCGATGCTGGGATCTACCCGCTGATCTTGACGGTGACGGCTGACGGTGGGCAGCGGCGGCACGCGATTGTCGTGGTGCCGATGGAACGTCAGTGGGCCATGGGGTGCGACGTCCTCATCGAGGAAGGGTTCAGCCGCGAGTCGATGATGCCTGGTGGGGAAGACCTGAAAGATCTCCTGGTCGAGTTCGTCGGGGATCCCGGGGGTTCGTGGTTGGCGATCGATGTCGCGCAGGTGACGGGATCGGGGGCTGGGTGGGGCGTTGCGCTCTCCCGCGGTGCCGCCTATATCCGGGACTGGGAGTGGGATGTATTAGTGGACATTGGGGGTCTGCGCAGTCGCTTCCCTGATCGGGCGCTTCCTCCCGGGGGGCACATCGAGAAGGTGTTGACGCCAGCGCACACTCCGTTACCTATAGAGTTCA
The DNA here is from genome assembly GCF_000278725.1 of Actinomyces sp. ICM47. GTDB lineage: Bacteria > Actinomycetota > Actinomycetes > Actinomycetales > Actinomycetaceae > Pauljensenia. Next base: position 2,798 of record NZ_ALCA01000123.1, read on the forward strand.
CGCCTTTGCAGCTGATTCGGGCGCGACATGCAATCGTTCCGTTTCAGGAAGGTCCTGAGATTCAGCAACTTCGAACCTGGGCCACGAGAATGCCGGAGGAAGCTGCGAGGCATGAAGGTGATGGTGATATCGCTGTTGCTGTGGTGACGGGGGCAGGGGGAACCGGAAAGACGCGTATGGCAGTGCAGTTGTGCGATGAATTTTCGCAAAAGGGTTGGTATACCGGATTTTTGCCGTCGACGACGGAAATAACGGACGCGGAACTATCGGCCCTCGTAGAGGTGGTAACAGAGCTGTTGGTTGTCGTGGACTACGCCGAGGAAGCTCGGCGAGGTCTCGTCGCACGGGTGTTTCGCGCATTGCAGGATAGAAAGACGGCAACGCGGATTGTCTTAACCGCGCGTGGTACAGATCAATGGTGGGATAGTTTTCGAAGCCGTATGGAGCAAGACGGTATTGATTTGAGCAGAACTCTTAAAATTTCCAACCTTGGACGGTTGCAGCAAGGGGTAGAGACAAGGCTGCTCGCTGATCTCTATGAAAGAGCGGTTGAAGTGTTCTCTCAATGTATGAATTTGAATCGTCCCTCAAATAGTGTTGTTCCAGATGATCTTGGTGAGACGGCACTCGATGTTGTACTGCAGGCCTGGAGTAAAGTGTGCAGTGAAAGAGTAGATAGTACAGCAATGCTATCGGATCGGAGTGAGCTTTATGAGCGTGTGTTAGAGATAGAGTTCGCTCAGTGGCGCAAAGCTCCAATACTGGCGGAGGTGAGCAACAGGCATCTTCACCGAGCTGCTGCAACTTTGAGTTTAGTTTCACCTGCGTCAGACGAAGAGCAGGTGGACGCTGCCCTTAGTGTGCTCCCGGAGTGGAACAGTGAGCACCTACGCCGTGGGCGCTTTGCAGAGCTTCTCGTGCAGGCATTGCTACGTACAGATAGTGAGAAACCTATTTGTCTCCAGCCAGATCCTGTGGCAGACCATCTTATCCTTACGGTTTTTGGAAATAATCCTGAACTCTTAGACGCTATCCTTTTAAGGAATGAAGGAGTGGGCTGTGGCTGTTAAATATCCTCGTGCAAGTCAAATTGATACTGAGCGTAGTCGCGTGCGGGAGCAACAGCTGCGGAACGTGTTTAGTGCTCTCACTCGTGCGGCCTCTCTAAATCGGGAAGCGGCAGAAGAGATTGCTTGTCGGACTCTGAGGCGCCACCCGCATTTGTGGCGTAATGCGCTGGGTGTTGCAATTGCGCAGGGAGGACCGTTTGTACGCGCCTTGGAGGACTTGATTAACTCTGGTGTTGATCTTCCTTTTGAGGATATTCTGGAAGAAATTTCACCTGGGGATGATGCTTTGCGGAGGGTGGCGCTCGCAGCGACTAATTGTCTGGTTACTTCTGCTCAACCAGGTACTGAAGAACAGTTGTACTGGCAAATTCTGTTAACGAAACGTCTGTTAGAGATGGGTGAGTGGGCCAAAGCGTTAACGTCTGCAGAGAAGGCTTTGGAAGTATGTCGCGTTCTGTCTGAGGGGTCACCTTCGGCGTATGCTGTGCAATTTGCTGAGGCATTAACTTTACTCGGGCGTGCGCGATATAAATTAGGTGCGACTGTTGAGGCGGAATATGCGGTCCGAGAGGCGGTGAAACTCTATCGAGAGTTGGCTAAATCAGAGTCTTCAGTCACTAATGTAAAATTGGTTGATGCTCTCAACGAGCTGGCTTCTATTCTGCGCGCGAATGGTAAACAAGGTGAGGCGCTGGATGTAATGCGTGAAGCGCTGCGTTTCCGCTGGTCGATGAACGGGAATCCGTCAGTGTCGCAAATGGATGACGAGATTGGAGATTCTGTTGATCGTGCCCCACTCGAAGGGAACACGGAACAGATGGCCGAGGTACTTAAGCATGCGCGCGACGGTGTGCAGTCGTATCGGGTGTTGGCTGAGGCTTCCCCGCAGGCCTACACCCCCGACCTGGCTGCGTCGTTGAATAACCTAGCGGCCTTTTTGTCGGAGGTGGGGGAGCGGAATGAGGCGTTGGAGGCTGCCCGCAAGGCGGTGGAGCTGTATCGCGGGCTGGCTGAGGCTTCCCCGCAGGCCTACACCCCGAACCTGGCTGCGTCGTTGAATAACCTAGCGGCCTTTTTGTCTGAGGTGGGGGAGCAGGATGAGGCGTTGGTGGCGGCCTGCGAGGCGGTGGGGCTGTATCGTGGGCTGGCTGAGGCTTCCCCGCAGGCCTACACCCCCGACCTGGCTGCGTCGTTGAATAACCTAGCGAAGCGTTTCTCGGCAGTGGGGGAGCGGAACGAGGCGTTGGAGGCGGCCTGCGAGGCGGTGCGTTTGCGCCGACCGCTGGCTGAGGCTTCCCCGCAGGCCTACACCCCCGACCTGGCTGCGTCGTTGACTAACCTGGCGAACATTTTGTCGGCGGTGGGAAAGCAGGATGAGGCGTTGGTGGCGGCTCGTGAGGCGGTGGAGCTGTATCGTGGGCTGGCTGAGGCTTCCCCGCAGGCCTACACCCCGAACCTGGCTGCGTCGTTGAATAACCTAGCGAAGCGTTTCT
>NZ_ALCA01000124.1 GCF_000278725.1 Actinomyces sp. ICM47
GTAGTTGGGAGGGGCGGGCCGCCGCCCTTGGGCACGGAGAGCAGTCGGGGAGGGGCGGGCTGTCGCCCTTGGGCACGGAGAGCAGTCGGGGAGGGGCGGGCTGCCGCCCTCGGGCACGGAGAGCGGGGGTAGTGTGGCTACAGGAGTCCCGCGAGGCCCTTCTTAACGGCACGGTCGCGCTGGTAGCGGAATACTTCGAGGAAGATGCCGCCGAAGAAAATGCAGGCGATTGCGACCCAGATGCTCGCGGGAGCGTGACGCCCGTACACGAGGAAGTACACGTAGGGTGCCAGGAAGGTGACGGCGGCGGTGGCGGCACCGACGACGCGGTGCCAGAGCTTTTGCCCGGCGAGCATCTCGATGAGGCCCCACGTGTAGGGGATCGCGGTGATGACGTCGATGAGCCAGAGGATACGCCAGTCGCCTCGGAAGTGGGGGACGAACATGACGGGCACGGCGCGCGCCATGGAGTAGACGAAGACGACGACGTAGGCGATGAACTTGGGGTTGCGGCACAGCTTGAGGAAGGCCGTGCGCTCGATGATGGAGGCGCCGACTGCTCGGGCGGCGCGGGTGGCGTGTGACGCGGTTGAGAGCGTATCGAGTCCGGCCATGGAAACGCGCATGAACTCGCGTTGTTCGTCTGTGCCGGCCGCCCAAGCTTCCAGCAGCGCTAGGGGGGAGAGCGCGATGGGCGTGCGTCCGCCGGAGGGTGCCCCGGCCTCGTGAATGAGATCGGCACCCAGGGCGTCGCGTAGGCGCGGCAGTTGGTCGCTGGGGATGACGGCGAGCCATAGGCGCACCCGTCGTTGGATGGCGTCGTGGAGTTCGTGGGAGAGTGCGTGTCCGGCGGCCGAGTGGGGTGAGAAGCCTTCGGCGGCGATGTCGACGAGCGCCCCGGGGTATTCGACGATGCGGGTTGTCAGGTCGCCGGCGCGATCAACGCCGGAGACGGTGATGATCGTCGCGGCATCCCACTGGTAGGTGCGTGCGATCTCGATGTCGAGGATCGAGCGCAGCGTCACGAGGGATGCGATGTCACTCACGGGTGGCCTCTCGGTAGGGGATGATCCACTCAATTGTGCCTGACTGGGCGGTTGGAATGCACGCCCACGTGGGAAGCGTGACGCACGTAGAATCGACGTATGGTGAAACGACGCATTGATCCGGCTTCGGGAATGGAGGCGCTGTGCGCTTGGCGTGGCTCGTGTGAGCGCGGCGAGGACGCGCCCCGCGCTGTTGTGCTGACGGCTGTGCGTTTCACCCTCGAGGAGTTGGGTGCCTTGCATCCGGGTCGTTCTGTCGAGGTGCGCGTGCCTCCTGCGGGTGCGGTGCAGATTCTTCCGGGGACCACGCACCGGCGTGGTACGCCACCCGCCGTCGTGGAGACGGACGCGCGCACGTGGCTGTCGCTGGCGTGCGGTCTGCTCACGTGGGACGAGGCAGTGGCTGCCTCCCTGGTGAGCGCGTCGGGGGAGCGTACGGACCTGGGTCCCTTCCTGCCGCTCGTGTGAGTGGCAGGGGGAGGGTGTTCCGGGTGGGGAGGGGTGCCGCCGGTTTTTAGGCCTCGATCTGCGGAGCGCCGAAGCGTGCGATGATCTTGGGGGCCAGGTACTTCTGGGAGCCCTTGTAGGCGTAGCGTTGGGCGACGGCGGCGACGGCCGCGGTGCTTGCGGCGAAGAGCACCAGCGAGGCCAGGGTGACGTCATCCGAGTCTTCGGAGGGGATCGGGCGCTTTGTGACGGCTTTCCAGCCGAATTCGAAAATCTTGGAGGCCGCGAAAGCGGCTCCGGCGATGACGGCGGTCGTGGCGAGCTTGTCGATGGTGGCGGAATCCATGTGTGTCTCCTGGCGTGGGTTGGTTGTCCCTGCGCGGCAGCGCGTGCTTCCATGATGCCCCACACTGCGCTCTCGTGCGAGATCCAGGCGCTTACTGGCTTATGCTTATGGGCAAGTGTTCTCGTCCGAAGGATTCCCTATGGCCCGCGCCCGTTCTGTATTCGCGTTGGTAACCCTTGTGGTTGCTGCTACGACCTTGGCTGCGTGTACGCCATCAGTGTCGTCGCGTACCCCCCAAGATCCTTTCGGTGCACCCGTTGTTCCGGGGCAGGGGATCGAAGAAGAAGGGATTGAAGGCACGATTGATGCTCCCAGCCCGAGGACGGGCACGGACACGGTGACGGTTGCCCTCGTGGGCGGTGCGCAGCTGCCTACTGAGATGGCGCAGGCCTTCACGGAGGAGACGGGCTTCTCGGTCGCGGTCGTTCCCATTGATGGGGTGGATTCGCTCCCCAGGGCGGGGGCGGATGTTGTGCTGGGCCTGGATGGTGCTGATGCGCAGCAGGCGAGCCAGGCGGGCACGATTGCTCCGTCTGGCCCGCAGGACACTGTGACCCTGTCGGGTACTTCTATTTCGGGTGTGCCTGCGGCGGTGGCGTACGGTCGCGACGATGTGTGCGTGATCGCGGATAAGTCGTGGATGAGTGCGAATAAGCGCACGCTGCCCACGTCGTTTCAGGAGCTGAGTACTCCTCGCGTGCGCACACTCCTCGCGGTTCCGGATCCTGTCTCGTCGTCGGTGGGGCGTGCCTTCCTGCAGGAGGCTGGCGCGCAGACGGGTGAGGGCCTGGGTTCGTTCGTCCAGACGCTGAGTCCGCATGTCGATCCCTCGCTGGGTGCGGTTATTGGCGGGTGGACGGCTGGAGGGCACGTGTCTGACGGCTACCTGTCCGAGATCGTGGGGTCTGCGTCGGGCAAGTCCGGCTCGTACCCGCTCGTGGTTGCGCCGCGTTCGCTGGTTGCGGCTGCCGTGACGAACACGGGCGCCGATTCGTACGGGACGGCGTTGCCGTCGACGTGTATCGCGCGCATCATGTACACGGCGGCAACGAAGACGCCCGCAACGGACGGCGCTGAGTCCTTGATCGCCTGGCTGCAGAGTGCGGAAGCGCAGCATTCTTTGGCGACCACGGGGGCGGCCTATCCGATCGATGGGGTCCTCGCGGCAAACACGAAGGCCGAGTGGTTCTCGGGCATCACGGGCAGTCCCGTCGTGCCGGACGAGACCATGGGGTCGTTCAACGCGAAGGGTGCGTGGTTGGCGATGTGGACCGCGGCGCTCGATGAGCCTGCTCCGGCTCAGACGCCCACGCAGCAGCCTTCGGGCCAGCCTTCGGGTCAGCCCTCGAGCCAGCCTTCGGGCCAGCCGAGTGCGAACCCGGGCGCGCCCGGGATCGGTAACAGCAACCAGGCTGACGATTCCGACGAGGATGAGGATGACGAACCTCGTACGAGGACCCGTCACCCGATCGATGATGACGACGAGGAGTAGTCAGTTCTCCTGTGAGTGAAGGGGGGACGCGGCGTACCGCGTCCCCCCTTCACTGTGTGCGGTGAGGATGATCGGCGCGCGGTGACGAGGCCGTGGCGGGGTACGACCGTGGCGCCGTTGGGGTGTGAGGGGTAGACGTTCCCTAGTCGCGCAGCATGGAGGGGCTGACGCGGCACTCGTCACCGATGCGCATGGGGGCGATGAGGCCCTTGTCGCGCAGCTCGCGCAGGCGTGGCACGGTTCGTTCGACGACCTTCCAGGGATCGATCGTGTTGAGGTAGATGCGGGTGCCGCCCTCGAATCCGGCCAGGGTAGAGATGCGCCACTTGAGCAGGATCCTCCAGCGCATGGGAGTCGTGACTGTGGGCGGGCGGTGGTACCACTCTTCGTTGGCGGGCACGTCTGCGCCGGTCGCCGCGTGCGCGGCGTGCAGGATGTCGGAGATCCCAGCCATTGCCTCGTCGCTGACCTCCCATGGGTTGCGCGGGGAGTGTAGCGGCCAGATTGCGATGCCGGGGAAGCGATGACCGAAGCCTGCCAGGGCGACGGCGTGCTCGTTTTGAGCGATGAGGAGTTTGCGGGTGGCGGCGACCGTGAAGATCTGGTCGTAGATGTCGGGCTGTGCGCGCAGGCGCTCGAGTTCTGCTTCTGTTTGAACGGCAAGGTCGTCGATGGCGACCAGCTGCTTGTGCAGGTGGTCGAAGGAAGCGCCGGCAGGGCGCAGCCAGTTCTGGAAGGTGGCGACGTAGCGCACGGCGGGGTTGAGGCCGTACAGGTCGTGCATTGAGCGGGCTGTGTAGGCGGTGTACTGGGTGTGCTCTTCCGGGGTGAGGGTGCCCGACCCGGCGAGCTGGTGGGCTTCGGTTGCCCCGTCGATGAAGTGGCGCTTGCCGATAATCAGGTCGTGGCCGCCGGAGAAAAAGCCGTTGGCGGCCTGCAGGCGCGCGGTCTCGCTGGTGGCCGCGAATTCGCCTTCGCTCATGCCCGAGGCCAGCATCCGCGCGCGTACGACGTTCATGACGTGGTCGTAGCCCACGTCCGAGGCCAGGTATCGGGCCATGCGGTGGCGGTCGGCCTCGGAGGGCATGTGCCCGTGGTTGAGGTGCCAGTAGTTGTAGGAGACGATTTCGAACAGGTTAGGGATACGCCGAAATTCGGCGACCGTGTCCCCGAGCTTGTCGGCGGGGAGGGCGTCGAGCTGTTCCCACGTGCCGTCGTCTCGGCGTACGAGGCGCGACTTTTCGGGCGGTGTCTCCAGGTAGCGCTTGGAACAGAACGCGCAGTAGTGCCCGTCAGCCTCGTGGTCGATGGGGGTGCAGTCGGTGCGCGGCGCGGCGAGCGGACGATTTCCGCGGCCGGGGACGGTCCACACCTCTGTGCCGGTGAGCAGGTTCTGCTGTTTGACGGTGCCGTCGGCGAGTCGCACGATGGCGCGGTCGGCGCGGGTAAGCTTCGATGCCATGTCTTAATCGTACCTGTTGTCAGAGTCGGTTCATGGTGGCGGGGTGCGATCCGGTGCGCCCGGCCTCGCCTTCGTCGAGCGCGTCGATGCGGGCGCGCTGGTCGGGACTCAGGCTGAAGGAGAAGGTGTCAATGTTGGTGGCCATGCGCGCCGGACTCAGGGTCTTGGGGAAGACGACGTGGCCGCGGTCGATGGCCCAGCGCAGGGTGACTTGCGCGGCGCTGACGCCGAGTTCGTCGCCGATGGCGACGAGGGTTGGGTCGGTGATGGCGCGCCCGCGTGCCAGGGGAGACCATGCCTCGAAGACCATGCCGAGTTTGTGCGCGTAGGAGCGTAGCGCCTCGTTGGGGAGGAATGGGTGTGCCTCGACCTGGAGGGCGTGTGGTGGCACGGAAGCGATGGAGCGGACGGCTTCGATGTGGTCGCGCTCGTAGTTCGACAGGCCGATGGCGCGCGCGTTGCCCGCAGCGAAGGCGTCCTCGAGGGCTGGCCACGGCAGGGCGACGTCCCCGCCGTAGAGGGTGGGCAGCGGCCAGTGTACGAGGAGGTCGACGTAGTCGGTGCGCAGATCTTCGAGTGATCGTGCGATGGATGCGGCAGCGCGCTCGGGTGCGTGGTTGGAGTTGTCGACCTTGGTGGTGAGGAAGATCTGCTCGCGTTCGATGCCAGACGCTTCGAGCGCGGCACCGACCTCGGCCTCGTTGCCGTACATCTGCGCGGTATCGATATGGCGGTAACCAACCTCAAGTGCGCGGCTCACGGCGTCGTAGGCGTCCTCGGGCGCGACCTTGTAGGTGCCGAAGCCAAGCACGGGGATGGGTGCGCCCGTTGGGAGTGTGAGCGTGGGAATGGGGGACGAGGCCGTGGCCGCGTCACTCGGGAATGGGGCGTTCATCAGTGAATCCTCCTGGTTGCTTTCAGTGTAGCGTCCCTGGGAGGGGATGGTCGCGGGCGTCCGCGCGCGAGCCCGATGCGTGCAGCGTAGTGTTGTCTTCGCTTCGGAGCCGCGCGTGGTGCCGGTTTGAGAGGACAGGAGGACTCATGATCAGTGCATGCGAGACGGAGGATGGTGTCGTCTTCGATATGAGCGAGCTGGAGGCCGACGCGCTGCGCTCATATGCCGATGGGCTTGTTGCCGACCCCAAGCATCCTTTCGTTGAGCTGCTGCGCAGCCAGGGCCTCGTCGTCGGTGACACTCCCGTCCCACACCTTGCTGTGCTCCTTGAGGCGTTCTCGCAAGCGACGAAGGTGCTCACCGCCTGGGTCATTGCCCCGGCTGGATGCCGCCGCGCCACCTTCTTTGTGGGTCCGCACTCCGCCGTGGTGTCGCGGTGCGACGAGGGAGGACTGTACGCGGGCGAGGATGACCTGTTGTCGGTGTGGGCTATCGACTCCGCGCAGCTGCGCGAGACCTTTTTCGAACTGAGCGCCTTGGGGGAACCCGTCGGCGACGGGATTGTGCCGACGGCGGTACCGGAGGTGCTCTTTGAAGCCCTCGAGCGGGGTGATGCCACGGAGATTCTTGTGGAGGTACCGAAGGTTGCTCGCGAGATTGCCGACGTGATTGATACTGATGTCGATGAGGTGACAGGGGCTTTCTGGGCGGATGTCGCGGATGATTCGTGGGTGGGACTCGCCGTACGGGTCGTCGATGTGGTGTCGTACCCGGATCTGTCGGGTGACAGTTGGCGTTTGATTGGCACCAGCGAGGAGGTATGCGAGGTGCTGGCGGGCGTGGAGTTTACTGAGCTGTACCCCGATGAGGTGCCTCTGCTGGCGGATGAGGACGGTGAATTCTGGGCGGCAGTTGCTTCATCATCGCCGGAGGTGCTCTGGGAAGACATCGAGGACGTACTCGCTGAATAGTCCACCTGTCGATCCGCAGGTCTCACAGTCTGAGATTGAAGGGTGTCAATTATTTACTACATCTCTGGTCAAATGATGCCCATGGGTCGGTTTTTCGCGTTTTACGTGTGTCGCTGCGCGGTTCGCTGAGTGTCTGACCGAATGACTTATAAAACATTGCAATACGGCTGAAAAACAGTCGGATGCTGTCTGCAACATGGTTGACACTTTTATTGGTATACCGGTTAATTTCTCCTGTCTTCCCTGAAATGTCAAAGGCTTGCATCTAACCAAACGGTAGGGTTTGTGTTAGGTAAGCCACCGTGATTTGTCCTCACTAAGTAACGATTTGGCGTACGATAGATACTGTTCAACCACGAAGCCAACACGTCACGACAACGAACGGAGAGTTATGTCGGTTCGCAATGCACTGCTTGCACTCGTCGCACAGCAGCCCGCGGGTGTCTATCGCCTCAAGCAGATGTTCGAGGAGCAGACGTGTGGGGCATGGCCGCTGAACATCGGCCAGGTCTACCAGACCATGCAGCGTCTCGAGCGTGACGGCCAGGTTGTGTCTCACGCTGAAACCAATGCTGGTCGAGACTCTGAGGTTTTCGAGCTGACCGACGCAGGTCGCGATGTCCTCACCGCCTGGTGGTCCACCCCTGTTCCGCGTGAGCACCCTGAGCGCGACGAACTTGTGATGAAGCTCGCCGTGGCCGCCGCCGATCCGACGGTCGACGTCGAAGCCATGATTCAGACGCAGCGTCGCTCAACCCTGGGTTCCCTGCGTGACGTCACCCGCCTCAAGGCCTCGGCCGATGAGGGGGAGCTCGCGTGGAAGCTCATTCTTGAGCGCCACATCTTCGACCTTGAGGCCGAGCTCAACTGGCTCGACCACATTGAGTCCGGTGCGGTCTCCGAGGCCGCGCGTCGCGCTGCCTTCGCTGCTGCGAAGGGTCGTTCGATGAACTGGGCTCAGGCCGAGGCCGGTATTTCGGAGCGTGCCGGGGTGCGATGAGTCAGCCTGCGCCGCTACCGATCAGGATGGCCGGCGTCGGACATGAGTTCGGCGCAAACGGCGTCCGAGTGAGAGCGCTCGACGGGATCGACCTTGAGGTTGAGCCCGGCGAGCTTCTCGCTGTTATGGGACCGTCTGGATCCGGCAAGTCGACGCTGCTGTCGATCGCTGGCGGCCTTGAGCGGCCGACACGCGGAAGCGTCTACGTTAACGGGATCGATCTGGCCTCGTTGGATAGCGTTCACCGCGCCGAAGTGCGTCGACGCTCGATTGGCTACGTCTTCCAAGATTACAATCTGATTCCGTCGCTGTCGGCCCTCGAAAACGTTGAGATGCCGTTGCAGCTGGACGGGGTGAGTCCTTCGAAGGTACGTGCGGCCGCGATGGCCGCTCTCGCCGAGGTTGGTGTCGCAGAACTCGCGGATCGATTCCCCGAGAGGCTCTCCGGTGGCCAACGTCAACGTGTCGCCATCGCTCGCGGCCTCGTTGGTAACCGGTCGGTCATTCTTGCCGACGAGCCGACCGGCGCGTTAGATTCTCACACTGGCGAACAGATCATGTTGGTGTTGCGTGACCACATAGATGCTGGTGCAGCGGGTATTCTCGTGACTCATGAGGCCAGAATGGCCGCATGGGCAGACCGAACAGTGTTCCTGCGAGACGGTCGTATCGTTGATCGTTCGCGCGGGGATTCTCTGAGGGACCTGCTCGCCGACGCAGCACCAAGGACCTGATGAGCCGACTCAACACACGGATGAGGCGATGGGGAGTAGTACTCCGCATCGCCTCTCGTGATGCACGCCAAAGTCTTGGGCGCACCTTCACTGCCGTGATCCTTATCTCCTTGCCGATTATCATTGCGATCGGATCGCTGACGTTCTGGGATGTGACGACGTCCCAGCGCTACCAGGCCTCTTCCTGGCTGGGACACAACTCCGACTCCCAGGCCGTGACGCTGCGCCGTTCGACATCGGCTCTCGACCAGGACTTCACCGCGGACCGCCTCGCGAAGACGGCGTCGGATGACGATGTTGACGTTACCATGGAGACCCTCAGCGACTGGGTGCCGACCGGAGACCAGTTGGTTGCGGTCGACACGCTCTATCAGCTCCATATGACGGCACCGGATGGAACCGGGTACACGGTAGACAATGGCACGCAGACCGCCTCCTTGGATGCGCCGCGCGTCGAGGCAGGTAACAAGCACGGGTCGCTCGCAGCTCAGCATGCCGTGGTTTCCGACGACGTCGCCCGTGCCCTCGGCGTCGAGGCCGGAGACACGGTCGCGCTCTCCGTCACGGTGTCGAAGCAACGCGCAGCGCAGTCCATCGAAGGCAGCGCTGTTATCGACGCGATCATCAAGGGCGAGGGGCGCGCAATCGTCGGCGACGGCACGCTCGACATTGATCGTTTAGCTGTCGCTGGACGCACGCAGACGGCCTGGTATGTGACGGGGCCAGCGCCCGTGACGTGGGAGAAGATTCGCGAACTCAATGCGTCCGGCTTCTCGGTCGTCTCACGCCACGTACTCGCCAACCCGCCCGATGCCTCGGCGCTCCCCTCACAGATCGCCCAGTACGAGGTCCCCGAGGCCTCGCGCAATGCGAACCCGTGGCAATACCTGCTCCTGGTCGCGGGTGTTCTCCTGATCCTCACCGAGATGATCCTGCTCATCTCGCCGCTCTACACGGTCGCGCAACGCTCGGTGATGCGCACGGCTGCGATGATCGTCGCTAACGGCGGCGACCGCTCCGACGGGCGACGCCTCACAATCGCGCACGGTCTCATCATCGGCGCGTACTCAGCAGCCTTCTCAGTCGTGTTGTCTGCCTGTGCCATGCTGGGGATCGGGCTGTGGTCCGGCCTTGGCCTCGGCATTGTGCCGCTGTGGCCGCTGGGCCTGTCCGCTCTCCTGCCCATTCTGCTGTCGCTGATGGCCTCGGTATCACCGGCGCATACCTCCTCCCACATCGACACCTCCGCGGTCATCGGCGGACGCGTCTGGGAGCCGTCACGTCTGGTGCGTCGCCGCATGATCTACCCGATCGCGCTGTTGGCTGGCCTGCCGGTGCTGGGCGTCGCCGCATGGTACGGGTCGGTCCTTACCCTCGTTGTCGGTATTGCTCTCCTCGAAATCGGCCTCATCGGCTCGATCCCCTACATCTTTACGCGTTGGCGCGTGCCCAATGGCCGCGCATCCATGAGTATGCGCCTGGCCCTGCGCGATGCTGTCCGCAACGGACACCGTACGTTCCCGGCCATGGCCTCGATCCTGACGACCGTGTTCGTCGCTTGTGCCCTCCTCATCACGCTTTCCTCGTCGAACGAGGCCGGCTGGAATTCACGTCCGCACGTGGGCAAGCGTGGGCAGATCTTTGTGTCCACGGTCGACAAGACGGATTCGAATACCCGCTCGCGTGCGCTCATGAAGGCAGCGACGGAGGCCGTGAAGAACCAGCGAACCGTCACCTCATCCGCAGAACTCAACGGCATGGCGTGGAACTCTGGTCCCGGTGGGCCGGTCACCATGGTTGAAGCGATTTCCCCGGACGGAAAGTCCACCTTCACGATGGCGGCCGACATGGGTACCATGGCGGAGCTGGACGTCGCCTACATCGTCGACGACGGTACCTACCTGCGCCAGGCCGGCTACCTGAACGAGAACGATATGGTGCGCGCGGTCGCGACGCTGAACTCGGGCGGCATCCTCATTCCCGACAGGAAATACATCGACGGCGCGGGCCAGGTGAAGCTGCGCAGCCTCGATATGCAGGCGATTGCGGACGCAAAGGCCGCCGGCTTTTCCGACAACGAGCTGCCGGACGCGCGCGTGATGGGCACACAGATCTTCCCCGCGTCACCGCTGACGCGCGTCAACGTCATGGTGCTCTCCCCGAGCGCCGCAACATCCTTGGGCCTCAAGGCGGTGCCGCTCGGACAGCTCCTCTCGGTGGATAAGCCCGTGAGTACGGTGGATGCGCCCGCGTTCCAGGCGACCATCGCGCGTCAGGTTCCGGGCGCATCCGCCCAGGTCATCACGCCGACCATGCGTTCGCAGATCCTGCCCTACATCGCCGCCCTCATCGCTGTTGTCGCCGCGGCAGCGACGGTCGCCCTCGTCGTGGCTCTCTCGGCCTCGGACATGCGCCCCGACCTCGATACTCTCGATGCGATTGGCGCTGCCCCCGCGATGCGCCGTCACGTCACGACCTGGCAGGGCGTGGTCCTCGCGCTGAACGCGATTCCGACGGCGGTCCTCTCGGGCCTCGTCGTCGGTGTCCTTGCCGTCATCACGTTCGCCCGATCAGGTATCTTCCCGACTCTCACCACGCTGTGGCCGGTCGTGCCGTGGAGAGCACTGCTTGGCATGCTGATCGGCATGCCCCTGCTGTGTGCGCTCGTCGCCATCGTGCTCACGCCGCGCCACCAGAAGCGTATCCGCCGTATCAACTAGGCTCCGCAATGACTGACGCCCCCGAGACGGTTGTGATCCCGCCAGGTGCCCTGGCCTCGTCCTCCGTGCGCGTGGACACCTGGCTGTGGGCGACCCGCCAGCTCAAGTCACGCTCTCAGGCCACGGCCGCCGTACGCGCCGGGCACGTGCGCGTTAACGGCGACCCCGTCAAGGCCGCCTACAAGCTGCACGTGGGCGACGAGGTGCGCCTGCGCATCGAGGGCTTTGATCGCGTCCTCGGCGTCGTGCTGCTGCTGGCCAAGCGCGTCTCCTACCCGCAGGCGCGCACCGCCTACGATGATCGCACGCCCGAGCGTCCGCGCGTTCACATCCCCGTCGCCATGCGCGAGAAGGGCAGTGGGCGCCCAACGAAGAAGGAGCGACGCGAACTCGACCGCCTGCGGGGCTACGACTCTCACGAGCACTACTGACCCTCTTCGACGAGGCCGTGGCTGAGCTGCGCGCGGTGGTTATGCATGAGGTCCCGCCGCCTGAGAGAGGCGACGGGACCGGGAGCCAGTCGTATGAGCTTACTCGTCCGGGTAGAACGCGTTGGGGTACAGCTTGTAGTACGATCCCCATTTTTCGTCGTACGCGGTATCAAACTCGAAGTCCGCCTTGCCTTCGCGGGGGACTGCGAACGTGTAGGCGTTAGGTTCGGTGTGGCCCACCTGAGTTGCGGCCGTGTCGTAGGTGACTGTGAAAACGAGGGTAACAGAGACGCTCGGATAGACGCTCAGGGCAGGCTTCTTATCCGCCAGAACCTCGATGGATCCGGTGCAGTGCGCCGCAGTCTTATTGTCGTTCAGTGAGCACGTCTGGTCGAATTTGAAGACATCTTCCGCGGTGTAGGTGGAGACCAGGTTCGCGATGGCGACCTTATTTGGGCACTCTGCGTCGATCGCCTGCCTGCGTTCATCGGTGGCGGTGCGGTACTCGTTGTAGATCTCGCCCATATCCGCGCGGTTGTCAGCTCTCACGCTTGAACACCAGTTTGTGGTCTGCGTCGCCTTGGTCTGTGCTGTGATCTGCTTCGTCTGAGCTGTGAGGTCGCGTGCCTGATTGAGGCGAACACCTGACAAAACACCGAGCGTGATTGTCGCACCCATGAGTGGAACGAGAAGGATGGCCATAACGGCGTTGTAGATGGATAGCTTCTTGTTCTTGGGGGGTTTGCCCGAGGAGGTGGGCTGATTGTAGCTCACTTCGCTGCCTCCTTCGCCTTCTCAAGATCGCTGTTCGCATTGTCGAAGCTTTGTTGAGCCTGCTTGTACTCGCTGGTCGCGGACATGTACATGCGGCCCGTCAGGGCCAGGCCAGCGCTGAATCCGATGACGAGGAGCGTTGTGATGATCGCCGTGATGATCTGATTCTTTGGGATCTGAATGGTTAGCCCGTCGGAGTACCTGGGCGACTTCTGGGGCGGTTGCACGGGCGCAACGGCGGGGTGAGTGGGGACATCGGGAGCAGGATGAAGTCCGCCGGACTCTTCTCCCGGGCGTACGATACGACCGGTGACCGGATCGACAGTACCGGTGATGGACTGTGCGGCGGTGAGGGGCTGGGCAGCGGTCCCCGTGACGGGGCGGGCGATAGAGCCTGTGAAGGGGTCAATGTGGCCGGTCGTAGCGTGTGCGATGGTGCCGGTAATGGGGTCGATGGGACCCGTGGTAGGTGGAGGTACCGAGCCGGTGACGGGACCGTTGCTGGCTCGCTCGTCTGCGACGTAGTTCTCTGTCCAGTCCGAACCGTTCCACCAGCGCAGCCGTGGGGTCCCGTCTGGGTCTGGGTACCAGCCTTCGATGGGGTTGTTCACAGGAGGCTCCTTTCATGGTATTCCGCCATCGGTGAGGATGGCTGGAATGGGTCGGCAAAGCCGACGTTCGGACTCATCAGCGTTACATGTCCGAGGGCCACCATGCTGTCATCGTAGCCCCGCACTCTGTATTGCCTGTCATGTTGGGATCGTAGGGGACTGTCACGGAAAAGGTGAGCGGCGTCCCGGGTGTTAGCGTCGCTGTCGTGGTCCCCTGGTAGGGGGATGTCGGGTTGAAGCTCTTGTTCTTCTCCGTGGTGTAACCGATGACGGTCACGTTCAGGGGACCGAACATCGTAATGGTACTCGACTGCTTGACAGCGAGGGTGCCTTTGATCGTCGTGGTGACCTTATTGGCTGTGCACTCAGTCATGGTGATCGTAAAGTCGGCGTTGGACAGGGTGCGCTGCGCGTTTGCCAGTGCTTCTTTGTTCGAGCATTGAGAATGGATCGAGTCCTTGACGGCTTGTGTCGAGGAGTCGTAGGTCTTGATGATGTCGCGCATCGATGAGGCGTTGCCGCGCGTGACCGAATCGCACCAGGCGGCGGCGCTGGTGTCTACGTTCACGGAATCAAGGCGCGTTTTGGCGTCTTTAATGGCCTGGTCGATGGACGCCTTATCGGACTGGGCCTGTTCGGCCTGGGATGTGAAGGTCTCTGCCGCGTGTGTGCGCCACACGTTGATCCCGCCGACGATGGCAGACAGGGCGATGAAGATGACGGCCAGGATGGCACCTGCGACGGTTGTGGCGCGCAGGGGAGTGGGGGCGGTGCTCACTGCTGGGTCTCCTCGATCTGGCGGTTGATGTCGTCGAGCGTGGATTGAGCCCGGTCGCGTTCCTCTTGTGCGTGCCGTGCTTTCTCCTTGGCGTCCTCGTAGATTGCGTTGGAGTCGCCCAGGTGGGACCACGTGAACACGAGGACGCCGATGAAAGCGATGACCAAGATCCAGGAGGCGGCGCAGGCCAGCGCCCAGTGAGCGGTGGTGTGCTTCTTGGGGGCGTCCTGGGTGCTGGTTGTGCTGGTGTTCTCCATCGACGAGGCCGGGGTGGCCTCGGCAGCTAGGGTGGGACTGGGGGCGGGTGCTGAGTCAGTTTCCGTCGTGGGGGAGAGGGTGGTCCCTCGTTTGGCGGTGAGCGGGGAGTGAGCCTTGGTGTCTCGAGGAGCCGAGGCCTCGGCCCTGGGCGCGGGGACGGCGGCGGTCCGCGCGCCCAGGCGTTGCCTGCCGTGGGGTGCTACGGCCTCGTTGTGGGCGGGAAGGCGAGGTTTGCTGACCGACTGGTTCTGCATCGCGTAGGGCATGATGTAGTTGGTCCACGAATGGCCGTTCCACCAGCGTAATTGGGGGGTGCCGCTCGGGTCCGGGTACCAGCCTCGCGCGGGCTCGCTCATCGTTGTTGCCTTCCCGTTACGAATAAAACTAACTCCTTGGTCAGGAAGTTTAGCCGTAGGAGGGATGGCGGGCAACTATGCGGTTAGATTCCCGTCGGCCAGAAACCTGTCGCGGCCGTGTAACAGTCAGCGCCCTCCAAGCCTGGGTTGGGGATGGTCACGCTGTAGGTGGTAGTTCCGCCCGAGGGAATCGTGACGGTCGTCTGACCGAGTGCCTTATCTCTAATGGTAGGTTTACCATTCTTCTTCATATAGACACTGACTGTCAGATCAATATCGCCCACGTCAGACAGGGGCTGATAGTCAAACCACACATCACCCGAAAATGTCACAGTGTCGTCGGAGATTTCGCAGGTATCCGTCGAGCCGACAAACTGGCGAGGAGCCGACGCGAGAGCGTCGACGAATTCCTTCTTCTTGGGGCAGTACTCGGTGATCGCGTCGAGCTGAGCCGTCGGCTTCATGCTGAGTTCGCTTGCCTTCTCCTGCAGCAGAGAAACGCTCGAGTAGGCGGAGGTGAACTCATCGCACCAAATATGAGCCGACTTGTCGGATTTCGCGTTGTTGATCTCGTTGCGTACGTTCGCGGTCTCGGTCTCGGCATCCTTCTTCTGCGTCCGCAGGTTATTGGCGTCGGTGCGTGTTTGCTCCGCCTTGGCACTCTGAGAGTAGCTGGCGTAGCCCAGGGCAGCGGTCGTCACGAGTAGACACGCGGCGAGGAATGCGCCGACGAGCGTCAGGATCCTGTAGGTGCCCGGTGAGGACTCTGCGGGCTTGTTCGTTGCGGCGGGCATGGTCACTTCTGTGTCTCCTCAAGGTCCTTCTTCGCCTTGTCGAGGCCTGACTGCGCCTCGTTGTACTCACTTTGTGCACTGGCGTGCTCGGATTCCGCGTCGGCAAGTTCCTTGCTTGCGCGTGTGAAGGCCATGCCGGCGTACACGGCGGACGCGGCGAAGAGAACGACCGCGATCCACGCAGCGACCAAGCCGATGAACCAGCCGCTCGCGGTTCGGGGCTTGTTTTCCTGCTCGTCGTCTGCCTCGTTCGCTGAGTCCTCGGAGTCTGAGAAAACCGGTGTGATGCCGGTGTTCTGATAGGGATTGGAGTGAACCTTCGGTGCCTGCTGGGAGGAAGGAACGTGGGGTGAACTCATGCCTTGCTGGGTGGGCGTTGCCTGGGGGCAGGATGCGCCCTGGGGCTGGGGGACACCCTGCTGCATGGCGGTGTTGTACGGCAGAGGTACCCCACGCATGGGCGCGGGCGTGCCCTGCTGAGGCTGAGTGCCGGGCATGGGAAGGTACTGATCGGTCCAGATACCGCCGTTCCACCAGCGCAGACGCGGGCTACCAGCGGGGTCTGGGTACCATCCGGGAACTGGTTGAGACATGACCATCCTTTCGGTTACTGTGTGCAGTCTATACCTAACGCGTGAGCCTTATAACGCGCGTATCGCACAGGTCGTGACGCCTGGTATTGCGCGTGACAGGTACCCTGAAAGGTATGGCTGCTCTCTTCTCGTCCTCACCCTTGCTCGCGCTTTTTCTCGTTGTCGCGTTGGGTGCGGCGATCGGAGCGATCCGTATCGGCCCCCTGCGTTTTGGTGCGGCGGGAGCGCTCTTTGTTGGCCTCGCGGTCTCGGCCCTGCATCCCGAGGTTGTGAGCACTCACATGTCAATCGTCCAGCCGATGGGCTTGGCGTTCTTCGTATATTGCGTTGGTATTTCCGCGGGAGCGACCTTCTTCCAGGACCTGCGTAAGCAGACGAACCTCCTCGCGCTGACAACAATCGTGTGCATCGTGGGAGCGGTTATCGCCCTCGCGGGTGGTCGCCTCCTCGGCCTGTCGTCCGGCCTCACGTCGGGTCTCTTCACGGGTGCTCTGACGGCCGCTCCCGCCCTCGACACGGCCACCCGGCTCACCGGGGATGCGAACGCGGCGGTCGGGTACGCCTTCGGCTATCCGGTCGGCGTCATCGGCGGCATCCTCATCGTTACGATCACGGTGACGAGGAAGTGGCTGGGTCCCAAGGACACACCTTCCCTCGCCGGTTCCTCCCTGGAGGCTGTGAGTGTTCACGTGTCCAAGCACATCAACACCCGTGACATCGGCGCGTGGCGTGATCAGCGCGTACGCCTGTCGTACCTGCGACGTGATGGTCGCACCCGCGTCACCGCTCCCGGCGAGGACCTGCTGCCCGGCGACCACGTCGTCATGGTCGGCGACCCCGCGTCCATTCAGGAGACAGCTCCCCTCGTTGGTGAGATCCTCGACCACAACCTCGAGGACGACCGCTCCGACCTCGCATTCGAGCGCATCGTCGTGTCCAACCCCGACGTTGCCGGTCGCAGCGTCTCCGAACTGAACGTCACCAAGCGCTTCGGTGCCGTCATCACGCGCGTGCGTCGAGGCGACCTGGACCTCCTGGCCCGCGACGACCTCGACCTGCAGCTCGGCGACCACGTCGCCGTCGTCGTCCCCACGGACGAACTCGACGATATCGCCGAGTGGCTCGGCGACTCCGAGCGTCGCGTCGCCGAGGTTGACGGCATGGCATTCGGCATCGGCCTCGTTCTCGGTCTGCTCCTGGGCATCGTGTCCTTCCCGTTGCCGGGCGGCCAGGGGTTCCAGCTCGGTGCCGCCGCGGGTCCGCTGATCGTCGGCATGCTCCTCGGCGCCCTGCGTCGTACCGGACCGCTCGTATGGACTCTGCCCGCCGCCGCGAACCTGACGATCCGCCAGATCGGCCTCATGCTCTTCCTCGCGGCTCTCGGCCTGAATGCCGGCCCTCAGTTCGCGAGCCTGCTCGGCAGTCCCGACGGCTGGCGCGCCGCCCTTCTCGCCGCCGTCATGGTCGTTGTGTGCTGCGGTATCCAGGCCATCGGCGCGAAATTTATTGGCCTGTCGGCACCGCGTGCCGCCGGTGGTGTCGCGGGCTTCCTCGGACAGCCGGCCGTTCTTCAAGCCGCCGATGCCCGCGTGACCGACGAGCGTATTGAGGCCGCCTACGCGACCCTCTTCGCCTTCGCGATCATCGTCAAGATCCTGCTCCTGCCGATTATCACCTCCTTCCTGTGAGCGCCTTAGTTCCTGTGAGCGCCTTAGACTAGGGTCATGGCTACCCCCGACTTCGTCCTCGAGCTGCGCCGACACGTCGGCCACGCGCCCCTGTGGATGCCCGGCACGACCGTCGTTATCGCACGCCCCGCTCCGGGGTGTGCGCCCATCGATTGGGAGCGGCCTATCGCGCCCGAGGCCGTCGAGATCCTGTGCGTGCGTCGCTCCGATAACGGCGCCTGGACGCCGGTGACGGGCATCGTCGATCCGGGCGAGGAACCCGCCGTCGCAGCCGCCCGCGAGGCGTTGGAGGAAGCCGACGTGCGCATCGAGGTGCGCCGCCTCCTTTCCGTCGAAGTCGTCGGCCCCGTCACCTACGACAACGGCGACGTCACCACCTACCTGGACGTCGCCTTCGTCGCCCAGTGGGTGAGTGGCGAACCCACCCCCGCTGACGGCGAAAATAGCGAGACCGCGTTCTTCCGGGGCGACCAGCTCCCGCCCATGAACGACCGCTTCCGCCGCGCTATCGTCAAGGCTTTGAGCGCCCGCCCCGACGCGGACTTCTTGACCGCCTGAGGACGTGTGACCCGCGCGCGTGCTTTGGCCTCGTTCCTGCAGCCGCAAAACTTCTTGTCTTTGTGTCAAACCCCTTGCGGGACTGAAGTCCTAGTGGTGGAATGGGGGTATGGATACTCCTAGCAAGATTGCATACACCGTCACCGCAGACTCCACCGGCGGCCGCGCCGGCACCTCCTCCGTCCCCGCGCTTGGCATCACCCACATCATGCGCGCCCCCAAGGAACTGGGCGGCCCCGGCGACGGAGCCAACCCCGAAGCCCTCTTCGCCATGGGCTACGGTGCCTGCTTCCAAGGCGCCATGGGCCTGGCCGCCAAGGAACTGGGCATCGACACCAAGGACTCCGTCGTGCGCACCACCATTGGCCTGGGCCCCGAGGGTGACTCCTTCGCCCTGACCGCCGACATCAAGGTCTTTATCCCCGGCGTCGAACTCGACCGCGCCCAAGCCCTCGTCGACCGCGCCCACCAGCTGTGCCCCTACTCCAAGGCCACGCGCGGCAACGTGCCCGTCACCGCCACCGCCGTCGCCACCCTCTGAGCGTGCCCGATAGACGGAAGAACCCCAGCCTCGCCAATCGATGGACGAGGCTGGGGTTTCTTCATGCGCTTAAGTGATCCTGGGCGCTCAGACACCACCGGGGCTCGCCGCGCGCATGGCTTCACCCGTGGGGTTTGCCGGGCGCGGGCGATCCGGGCGCTCAGGCACCACCGGGGCTTGCCGCGCGCACGGCGTCGCCCTTTGGGTTTGCCGGGCGCGGGCGATCCGGGCGTTCAGGCGCCGCGCCAGTACGCCGCCAGCGCCTTCGACAGCGTCAGCAGGTCATCGATATGGCTCATCTCGCGCGCCGAATGCATCGACAGCAGGCCCACACCCACATCCACCGTCAAGATGCCCAGGCGCGTCGCCGTGATCGGGCCGATCGTCGTGCCGCACGGCATCGCGTTGTTGCCCACGAAACTCTGCGAAGGCACACCCGCCGCCGCGCACGCCCGATTCCACAAGGCAATGCCCTCGCCGTCCGTCGCGTAACGCTGCTTCGAATTGATCTTGATGACCGGGCCACGCCCCATCACCGGGCGATTATCCGGATCGTGATGGCCCGCGTAGTTCGGATGCACCGAATGCGCCGCGTCCGCGCTCACGCACGACGAAGCCGCCAGCATCCGCTCGAATCCATCCTCATCGCGGCCCAGTGCCGTCGCCGTGCGGCGCAACACCGTCTCCAAGATCGGGCCGGCCGCGCCCGTGCGCGATCCCGAACCCACCTCCTCGTGATCGAAGCACATAAACACCGTGACGTCGCCGCCCGCGGGCACACCCTCCGCGGCGAGGCGCTCCAGGGCCACCAGGCCCGGGTGCACGCTCGACAGATTGTCCTGACGCGAGGCCGCGATGAACTGGCCCTTGTCGCCGAAGAAACCCGGCCCCTGGCTGGGGGTCAGGATCAGGTCGAAGGCCGCGACCTGCGACGCGTCATCCAGGCCCGCCGTGCGCGCCACGTACTCCAGCACGTTGCCATAAGGGTTATCCACCGTCCACACCGGATGCAGGTGCTTCTGCGGATCCAGCTTCAAGCCAACCGGATTCACCTCACGATCCAGGTGAATCGCCAGCTGCGGGATGCGCGCAATCGGGCCAGTACGCGCCAAAACGACCTCGCCATTCCTCAGAATCAGGCGGCCCGCCAGCGTCAACTCGCGATCCAGCCACGAGTTCCACATCATGCCGCCGTACACCTCGACGTCGATCTGGCCCCAGCCGTCCGGCGTCGTCGACTGCACCGACGGCTTCACCGAAAACGCCGGCGAATCCGTGTGCGCGCCCACAATGCGGAAGCACGCGTCCTCGGCGACTGTTTCGGGCACGAACCACGCGGCCACCGCGCCACCGCGCACCATCACGTGACCGCCCGGCGACGCGTCCCACGCGCCCTTCTCGTCGACGCGCGTAAACCCAGCGTCGACCAGGCGCTGAGCCACGACCTCGGCCGCGTGATAGGGGGTGGGAGAATCAAGAAGGAAATGCTGATAGTCCACCGCGTTCGCGTGGACCTCATCCAATTCAAGCTGTGCCATGCCTCCCATGGTAGAACTCTCGGCGGGGCGCGGCCTACGATTGACACATGAGTGAGATCCCCGCATACACCCTGAACGATGGCCTGGATATTCCCGCGATCGCGCTGGGAACCTACAACCTGCGGGGCGCCTCGGGCGTGGTCTCCATAGTGTCCGGCGTCGACGCCGGATACCGCATGCTGGACAGCGCCTTCAACTACGAAAACGAAGGCGCCCTGGGTGCCGCCGTCCGCCGCTGCGGCGTCCCCCGCGAAGAGCTGCGTCTCGTCTCCAAGCTCCCCGGGCGCCACCAGCGCTACGACGAGGCCGTCTACACCGTCGAAGAATCCCTCATGCGCGCCGACCTGGACTACTGGGACATGTACCTGATCCACTGGCCCAACCCCAAGCGCGGCCTCTACGTCGAAGCCTTCCAAGCCCTGCTGGACGCGCGCAACCGCGGCCTGATCCGCTCCGTCGGCGTGTGCAACTTCCTGCCCGAACACCTCGACCGCGTGCACGCCGAGACCGGCGAGTACCCGAGCGTCAACCAGATCGAGCTGCACCCCTACTTCCCGCAGGCCTCGGCGCTGGCCTACCACGAGCAGATCGGCGTGCGCACCGAATCGTGGAGCCCGCTGGGCCGCAAGTGGCGCATCGTCGAAGACCCCGCGATCATCGCCCTGGCCGCCGAGGCGGGCGTGTCCCCGTCGCGCCTCATCCTGCGCTGGCACTACCAGCTCGGCGCCCTGCCCCTGCCTAAGTCCGGTAACCCTGAGCGCCAGCGCGAGAACCTCGACATCTTCTCCTTCTCGCTGTCGCCCGAACAGATGGCTGCGATTAGCGCCCTCGGTTGCCCCGACGGTCGTCAGGCCGACCAGAACCCGGAGTACTACGAGGAGTTCTGACTTTCGGGCGGGGCTTGTGGCACCGCTGGTCTGCGGCTTCGTTTGTGGCACTGCCTGATTTCCGGCCGCCGCGGGGCCTGCCCGCCCGCTCGCCGTCCGCGCCGCGAGCTTCGCTCGGCGCGTCGTCTCGAAGCCCGGCCAG